>JAATVN010000008.1 GCA_014523595.1 Nitrososphaerales archaeon TH5888
CGAGCAGCAGACGATCATTGCTTTGTCGCGGCGTGTACACCATCTCCTGATCGATCAATAGCGTGTCCACCATACGACACCATTTGAGCATATTCTGCAGATCCATATACCTCGCTTGTTGACGAAAATAATATCTTCTCAATATCATTCATTCTGGCAAATTCCAGAATTTTCAGGGTTCCACCGAGATTAATTTTAAAAGTCTCTTCGGGATTGACGATTGACCTATCAACATGGATTTGAGCTGCTAAATGAAAAATGGCATCAAAATCATTTGGTAGTTTAGAATATACTTCGTTTAGGGCGATGTCTCCACGAATAAATTTAAAATTCTTTTTGTGCAAAAGAGTACGGACATTGTTGAGGTTTCCATTCATCAAGTTATCCACTCCGTATACCAGATGTTTATCGAGAACATACTTTTCAGACAAGTGACTTCCCAGGAAACCTGCGGCACCAGTTATGAGAATTTTCATAAAACTACTAATCCTCCTAATTCGAAGGTGAAATTACTCATTTAATTTGCAGTTATAACTGTCTCTTTTAAAAGTGTAATATTGTCAAAAACGGTCAAATCCTAACTCATCTTCATAATTCATTAATTTTTCAGAAAATTCTAATAACTGAAATGCTACTTCAAAATGTGTCTAAATTTTGCTAATGACATTGATTGCTGATTACGGGATGCTAGAATGAAAGTACTTCACCTATCAGACGATGGACTTCCTGATTGGAGGGTTGAAAAAGCTGCACTCACTGGAAAGAAAAACGGGTTTGAGATATTTTTTGGTGGCAGATTTAACACCAACGGTCATTCTGCTGCATTTTCAAGAACCTATCCTATAGAGTGGACTGCCGGAGCTATGATAGGGGTCCCATACTTTTACGATCGCGTTAAGAAACAAATAACTCGATTGGTAAATCAGGTTAGGCCAGATATAGTACATTCACACAATATTGGATCGGCAAAGATATCCTTTGATCTTGGGTTACCTGTAGTTTTTGACGATCATGAATATTTTGGAATGCTTTCATTAGTCAATGCCGAAAATTTAAAGCTCCAAGGCCATACTCGGCGTCGTTCTGGGATTGGTAGATTAATTAGTGACATGAAATTGAGCTTTATCTCGAGACGGAGCATTTCCAATTGGACAAAATGGGAGAGAGAGTTGGTTTCTTCTGTGCCTACAATAACAGTCTCGGAACAGATTGCACAAGATTTAAGGAAATTGAGCCTCGGAGGGCACATATTTGTGGTACCTAACTTTCCATCAGAAGCTGAAACAAGCGAATTTAATAAACCTGAATTTCATGAGAAATTGTCATGCGTTTATGCAGGAGGTGACAGCAAGCGTAAACAAGTTATCAATAGAGACATCTCGGGTCTGACAAATCTTTTCATGATTCGAGATATTGGAAATTTGACAATTATAGGATGGGAACCAGAGTCATCTCAAAATTTCAAGGCAACGGGATTTATTCCAAGAGATAAGATGTTCTTCGAAATGAGACAAAATTCAATAGGAATAATACCTTGGAAGAAACACTGGTCTCATTCTTTTTTGAACCCAAATAAGGCATATGAGTATGCTCACGCTGGATTGTTTGTAATGTTAACATCAGACTTAACATCCGTGATTCACACTTTGGAAGGTAATTGTTTAACATTTGAAAACTATGAAGATTTAGCACTAAAATTACAGTATTTCAAAACAAACATGGAGGAATTATACAAGAAAAGAGTTGATATTTTCAACTATGCTAGAAATTATCTAACATGGGAAAAATATGAAAAAAACATTATTGACGCCTATAAATCAGTTTGAACTTTACCAAATTCACAAATGAGTGTTAGTATGCTTAAGTTGATCTCAAAAAAAGCATTATTGACGTTGACCTTTCATAATGAATGTCTTGAGCTCCATTCAAATGTAATGAACATTTTATACCAAATTTCAAGACTTAGCAACTGCAACATTTTACTAATGTATCTTACATTTTGCGTATCCTCAATAATCTTTATCATATGATTGTAAAAATCGCCGCTGATTATTTTATCACGAAATATACTTGCATTAGAAAGAGTAGCAATAACAATTTCCTTCGCGTTAGTTGACCATAGATTTTTCAGATTCATTCCAAATCCGATCTTTGTATCAGAAACGTTACTACCTTTTAAAGTAGAGAGAATCCTCCGTAGAGGAATTTTTCCGACATTTGTTTTGTCATTAAATTTTGCACTAGCTGGAATCTTGAAAGCCATATCAATAATTTTACTATCTAATAGGGGGGATATTCCTGTTAGTCCAAAATGGTTGAAAAACTTGTCATTAGTTGGAATGAAATCATAAATCAACTTACCGTGGTAATCTGCCAAAAAGACCTGATCTAGTGGGTCTAGTTTATTATCGAAATACTTTCTCAATAACGAATAAACAGAATACCAATCGAACCTGATGGTTTCTCCAAAAAGTTTTTCCTGATCTGGTATCCAATCCCGTTCATGACAATCTAGATAAGAACGGACGCGTTTTTTCCAATCGTGATTATGATTCAACAAACTCAGAAATTTATTATATCTAAAAGTATAGCCACCAAATAGTTCGTCGCCACCATCTCCAGTAAAGAGAACATTTGAGAACTGTCTAGATTTCTCTATAAAATAATACTGATATAAATTCCATCTAGGTTCTTGTATAATACTTATTAATAATGGTAAATCCTTAAGAGGGTTATCAACAGTAACATTATAAAAATCTGTGCCCATTGATTCAGCTATTTTTTTTGTATAATTCGCCTCACTTGTTTCATCAAAACTCACAGAGATACATTTGATATCTAGTTTAGGATATTCATCTCTTATCAATGAAAGCATCAGATTAGAATCAACACCGGTGCTCAACGCAAGTGAAATTTTTTTCGGATTTAGAGCGGTTATGTTCTTCCTTATATTACTCCTTAATTCCAGTTCTATATCCTCAGGTGAGGGGAATGCACCCTTTCTACTCTCAAGCTGGTCAATGTCTATTTGTGGAATAGGTGATTTAATTTCAGTTGTAGGATCATATCTTAGGGTGAGGATATTGCGTATGTCTATCAATTAGAAATATGTTCATTTATCCCACAATAAATTATTTGGGTTTTTATCTTGTTTTTCTTCTCAAATTTTCTTTTTAATCTGTATCAGGTTGAAATAGTAAATATTAATAGTAAATATTACTTTTGCTGTTAAATTAAATAATACTTATTAATGTTGTAATAACATTTCAGCCACTCATTTTCTATTTTGCTGAATAGCGAAAACATTCGATGAGAGCGATATTAAATCTTGACAAAAAATAAATAAATGAACAAAATAAATTAATGCACAAAGTTTCGATATTGAAATCTAATAAAAGTACTATCACAGCTGTCAAATACCCCCTCATTGTCTTTTCAATTGCGATTTCATTAAGATCAATAATAGAAATTTTGGCATTGCCATATCCCATCGGCTATGATGTAATTAACTACTATTTGCCCAGTCTAGTAAACTTTGATAACCATTGGACATCCGCGTCAAATCAATTTCCATTATATTTACTGTTACTACATACTATAACCTCAGTATTACAAATTCATCCGAGAATAGTGATTTCTGCTTCGGTAGTACTGATATTCGGACTATTTTCACTAGTTATTTATTCCATTGCAAGAAATATTTTTCATCTCAATAGCTTTCAAAGTATTTTTGTATCCATATTTGTTATTTTTCAAGTATCATTACTTAGGACTTCATGGGATCTTCACAAGGACATGCTCGGACTTACCATTACACTTTTTTGTCTATCATATGTGTCTAGATTTCCAAATATCTCAAAGAGAATAATGTTTGCAATTTTACCATTATCAATTATTTCTGTACTTTCGGATAGAATGATAGGTTTTCTGCTGTCATCAGTACTTATAATATACTCTTTAATAAAAAGAGAAAGGCAGATAGCAATAATAGCCATAGCAACAAGTATCATTTTTGTTGTGGCCCTGATCGCTAACTTCGATATTATCAGAAATAATATAATAATAGGAAATGTGGAAAATGAAACAATTCAACAACCATATACTGCATTGAACCTGGTAATTTTGTTCTTACTAATGAGTGGTATTTTGATACCTACAGGGGTAATTGGTGTCATGAAATCTAGAAACATTATCCTGAAAATTCCTCTTATTGTTTCGCTATTAGGTTCATTCTCGTGGGTAGTTTTTCCTAATACATCTGCATTTTTGCCCGATAGGTGGATAATTATTTTTAGTATATTCTTATCAATATTCTCAGGATATGGATTTGTAACGTTAATTGAAAATAAACACATTATGATATCCAATAAAAAACTAAGAAATTACTTGGTGGTTCTCATTCCATTTATATTTCTAGGATCTGTATTTGCTACTAGTCCTAACAATTCGTATTTAAACATGTACGGGGCTTTCCACACGTATATTGGTCACTATGGTCCATTGACAATGCAATATAACTCCATTTCTTTGCCGGAATCAGAATCATTACTATCATTGATTGAGTGGATGAATGACAATGTGTCTTCACAGATAATACTAATGGGTAGTAAACATGTAAGAGGATGGATGGAGTTAGAGCTCGATAATAGAACTTTTGTATATTCTGATGACATCACAGACTTGTTAAAATCAAATAAATATAATGAATTTTACTTGTTAAGTCGAAATTCAGAGTCATTTCAATTGCAAAATTTTTCATCAAATTTATCATTCAACAATAGTGATTTTTCCCTCCATCATTTAAAACGCGTCGAAGTAGAATAGGCTTATTTGATCAATTGAAGTTTGGATTGAGCCGTTATTGTTGTCTTAAATAATTTTTAGCTTTGATACTTCTTTTCCATTTGCATGAATCTTGGTAGATCTACTAGATCATTGAATTCATTAAAATCAAGCATCATGTGCTTAGAGCCCTTGGTTGATCCAGTTCTTTTGAGTTGAGAAAAGATCTTCTTCATTGCATAGGCTGCTCCATACAAACCTGAAAGGGGAAAGACTACCATGCTATATCCCATACTTTTCAATTCATCCGCAGAAAAAATAGGTGTTACTCCATTCTCTATCATATTAGCCAATAATGGAGCATCAATTTTCTTAGGAATCTCTCGAAGTTCATCCTCTGATTGAGGTGCTTCTACAAAGACAACATCCGCTCCCTCCTTACGATACAATCTTCCTCTTTCTATCGCCTCATCAAAACCTAATGGAGCTCGCGCATCAGTTCTTGCAACAATTACGAAGTTCTTATTTTCGCTTGCTGTAACTGCCGCTCTCAGCTTTTGGATGTATTCATCCACTCCTATCACATCTTTTCCACGCATATGGCCACATCTTTTTGGCCATATTTGATCCTCAAGAAATATTCCAGCAGCTCCGTATGCAACTAGATCATTTACTATTTTCCAAACAGTTAGAGGATTACCATATCCGGTGTCTACATCAATTATTACTGGAAGACTAACAGATCTGATAATTCTTCTTGCGTTTTCAATATTCTCACCTGCGTTTAGAAAACCAAAATCC
>JAATVN010000070.1 GCA_014523595.1 Nitrososphaerales archaeon TH5888
TCCGCCAGATAAAGAATCAAGAATCCAAATTTTTAAAATTCACACTTCAAAAAAACCCCTGGCAGATGACGTTAAAATTGAAACGCTAGCAGCCCACACAGAAGGATATACAGGAGCCGATATAGCAGCACTTGCATCAGCCGCGGTAATGCTTGCTCTTAGGGGCCATATTGAAAAATATAAAGACCCCAAAAAGGCGGAGTCGGCTAAAACCGAGTTAAAGCTAAATATGAAACATTTTGAAGAGGCGATGAAGAAGATTCGCCCATTGTCAAAACATGAAATTGAAACATACCGAAGTATCGCTGAAAGGTTTGGAAAGCCGGAACTTACAAACGAAGTTATTGATAGAGAAACGGCTATAAAATAATCAAGGAACGTATTCTATACTATTGTTCCTCCACTTTCGTTCCCTTTTCGTTAATTCTTTTGATTGGGTCGTTACATAAAAATCACTTTTATGTAGTTCTGCCAAAAGAGATATCCATAGATGAAATTGTTTCCATTAAAATTCTAGCCGCATGATTTGCTGTATTTTGATTTATGTCGTAATCAGGTGATAATTCCACTATATCCATACCAACTACCTGTAAATTTTCAGTGATCTTCTTTATCATATATATTAAATCTAAGGGAAAAAGTCCCCCTGGCGCAGGGACAGAAACACCTGGAGCAACTCCCGGATCCATACAGTCCAAATCAATTGACAAATATACTTTGTTTGATTTACATTTAGAAATGATTTTCTTAACCACATGGTTTATGCCTACTTCAAGGATATCTAGTGGTGTCACTATCTCCAATCCTCGTTTAGAGGCGTTCAATAATTCTTCTTGTTCAGCAGCCCTTGTTCCTATCAGGACACTTTTTTTAAAGTCGATATAATTAGAGGAATCGGTTATAACAGAACCATAATAGTTCCTAGTTGAAGAAACGAAATCAGGATGTGCGTCAAAATAAATCAGTGACACCTTGTCTCCATCTAATGCTTCGTTTACTGCTTGGAGGATAATAGTTGTAATAGAATGATCTCCTCCGATAGTTATCGGTATTTTTTTTGCAGTTACAATATCAAAAATTAATCTGTATAGGCCGTCCCTCGTTATATTACCAAAATCTAATATTTTTTTATTTTCGAGTGTTCCTTTCATTGGACAAATAGGTATTGTTTTTCCATCTCTTTCAAAAAATTCAAAAGTATTTGATGCCGTTCGTAGACTGTCAGGTCCCTTACTTGCTCCCTTTCTCTTTGCATGAGATTTTGATTCGTCGGGTACGCCCATTACCACTATGTCTGCCTTAAAGATTGACTCAGCGTTTGAATGTAATAATTTCACATAAAAGAATCAATATACGAGCAATTTGAACATTGACGTCTCCCATAAATGCGCCGATTTCTGGAGCTAAAAAGATGACGAAAAGGGACTTTAATGACTCACAGGATTCGTTAAATGAATTGAAATAGAACTAGAAATGAATAAAAATAAAAATAAAAGAGAGTTGGCTTACTCAGTTAGAGTTGAAAATCCAACACTGGAATTGGTCGAATTGGTTGTTCCTGCTTCTGGCTTGTCCGAATTTACGATTTGGCCTCTAATTTCTCCGTCAGGATGTTCTGCAGTGTGCACATTTACATAAACATCGCCTGAGTCCATCGCGGCAGCTAAGTCGTCTAAGGTCTTACCTTGCATTGGGCCCTTAAGGCTAGAGTCACTTATGTTTCCTCTGTGCATCATACCATATGCAGTATCTTTACCTTTGCTTGTTGGTGTATTGAGAAGGTCTGCAATTATATCACCGTTTTCTCCAGCCTTTGCCATGTGAATGTGTGCTGCTGAGGCATTCATTATTCCAGTGACATTGAGCTTATACTTCATAGTGCCATTGGCCGGTACAGTAAACTCACCTTCTCCAGTGGCACTAGTCTGTACAGCAGGTACTTCATTTTCTCCACTTAATGGTGCGTCATAAGGATACTTTGCTGCATGTATCTGATCAACGACTGATACAGTAAGCAAAACCGACAGCGAGATAGCTAACCCTAGTATGCTTGCAAGTAGCAATTTGCTTGAATTCATCTCATAACCTTGGTCCTTGCCGACTAAAATATATTACGTAAACAGTCAACAAAAGAGTTTTATATTACTTCGAAATTGGGCAATAAAAATAACCCTCCCTTTTCAGGTTCTAGGTGTAGTAGACGCGAATAGTTAAACCTAAGAACTAAATATTTAAGAATACACAAGTGAATTTTGAACAATGATTCTGTTAACTGTTAAGGTTATTGTCTTAACACAGTAAATATTTTTGCTTTGGTCCCAGCAACAGCGATCAATTAACTCAGGTCAGAATCTGCAAACCTCTTGGAGACTAATCACACATTCTATATCTTTTGGAAGCAGAACCAAACTTTAACAATATCAGGGGGAAGGGTGATGGTTATTTTCTTTATCTCATCAGCCAAATTGAAACTAATGATAAAAATCCATTTTCTAGGGACATTAAAGGTCAGTTTAAAGTACCAAAAACTGCAGACCTGATTTCATTGAAATTTCAAGCAAATAAGTCTCAAGCAGATAGTTACTATTCTATAAGAGATATACAAATAATTCCTGCACAAGAAAGATACATTCCATTCATCTCTGATTTTGAAAGAACCGAACATTCCATCTCACTGGCCTCGGTAACATATTTGTATTCGGATTGGGTTAAACTGGATGAGAATCTAAGCTCCATTTCCACAGTAACAAGTAAATTGCTTCAGGGATCTAAATCTGTTAAAGTCTCTTATCGTTAGTGGCCAAGCAAAAATATTTTTGTTGAGAAAAAAATTGATAATAAAGTTCCACGAATGTGTGAAAATCCCGTTTAGAAGACATAACGGATATCAACTAAGAACCAAGTATTCGATATCTCCAATGTTATCTTGTTTAATTTAATATTATTTTGGTTAAATTCTTTATTAGTTATTTTATGATATTATAGTTAGATAAGAAAAGGAGAGTTGAAAGTAAATTGAAATTAACCACTGTTAGCCGCAAGCATGTTTTGGTAATTGTATTGTTATTGACTTCTGTCTATTTTGTTGCTCAAATTATAATCGGACTAGTTATCGGGAGTCTTGCCCTATTATCAGATGCTGGGCATATGTTGATAGATGTCTGTGGACTTGTAATGGCACTTTTAGCAATATCGTTTAGCCAGAAAGCTGCCACACCAAAAAGAACATATGGATTTTATCGAGCAGAAATACTGACATCACTTCTAAATAGCTTGTTCCTTATTTTGTTATCGTTTTACATATTATATGAGGCATATCAGAGAATTCTTTCACCATCAGAAATAGGTGGATATCCAATAATACTGGTAGCCTCTATAGGACTTGGAATTAACTTACTCGGAATTATTCTGCTTCGTCCATACACAAAATTTAATGAATCAAATGCTAGTTACCATGATAAGGAAGGTAATGTAAGGGAGGAGAAGAACCTGAATATACATGGGGCATATCTAGAAATATTTGCTGATACAATTGGGTCTGTTGGAGTTATTCTTGCTGGCTTAATAATAGTACTTACAAAGTTCTATCAGGTAGATGCTTTAATCAGCATTGGTATAGCTATATTCATCCTTCCAAGAACTTGGTCTCTATTGAGAAAATCAATTCACATTCTGATTGAAGGGACTCCCTCTCACTTGTGTCACGAAGAAATAAAGAACTCTATCCTGAATGTCAAGGGAGTAACCGGTGTATTTGATTTACATATATGGACAATAACCTCTGGAATTTATGCTCTATCTGCTCATGTAGTAATTATGGATAATAATAGGTCTCGGGAAATCTTGCAAGAAATAAATTCTATTCTTGAAAAGAATTTCAAGATAAACCATGCGACAATACAATTAGAACCTTATCACGAGTCTAATAAAATCTAGTTACTATCCTAGTAGAAAACCAGAAGAAGAAAACGAAGGAGTGTGAAGTAAAGACTGCTTTAAAATCTCAAATGAATTAACTTCACGTTACTAAGCTAATAACAGGGCAAAGTCAAGAATTTCAAATATTATTTCTATTTTTATTTTTTTCCTATTAAAAAAATGGTGATGGCATTAGAGGTATAATCAGATCTCTGTCGTAAATATATCGCAAGATTCCAGTACATTCTCGGTAGTACAAATGATACGATAGAAGTTATCATTATGCCAAAATAATCAAAAATTTTTTAGGTTAAGGTTACAAAATAGTTCCCAATAGTACACACTTGGCATTTACTAAATGAATCGTAATTATTTAGTTAATCCTTCTTTAATTCGTCCGAAGCGTTAGCTGAATCATCTACTGCGTTATCAGCTTTATCTGCTGCTCTTTTGGCCCTTTCTGCTGAATCATCAGCTGCTCTTTTGGCCCTTTCTGCTGAATCATCAACAGTTTTTTGAGCTTTAGCAGCCGCATCTTTAGAATCGTCAGCCTTTTCCTTCCCGCCTGCTAAGCTTCGCTTAAGTTTATCAAGAAAACCCATTGAAATAGTGTAAGTGCTCAAAATATTTAAAGCTTGAATATCTGGTGGATAAATTAGGAGCAATAAATATAGTAATACTAAGCTAGGGTCACTTCCAGAACTAGCGTTGCAGCTTGGTTCAAAACGTCGACAGATTACAATTCTGATTCCTTTATTGTGAATAAGGCGGGAGCATCAGACAATCTGAAATATGGTATATGGATGACAAATGCAGAAATATTAAGGGGTGGACTCTGAAACTGCGAGTGGGCGCTTTCGAGCGCAAAATCTCCATTATCATATAGCGACGGAAACTGACAATACGTAAGTAGTAACATTTGAATGTCCTGCTATATGTCTTTACATAGATGGAGTTCCCGTTGCCACTAAATCAGCTTCAGCAAGTCCAAACAGTGGTGGAGAGGAACCGATAAGAATGGGAGCTGATTTGTAATGTCTCAACAACTATTTCGTAAGATAAGCAAGTTGCTATCTTTGAGGTTCCAGAATCAGCTTCAGACTCAAACCTTGTATTAAAACTCACAGTTACTGACGATGAAGATGATTCGGGGACTGATGATGTTACTGTAGAAGTAGAGCAAATTCCTCAAGATAAATCAAATTCTGAAGGCGAATTCAATTAATTAATTTTTGTTATTCTCAACGCGAATAAGTAATATTCTCAATATTGTCATTAATTGAAAATCTTGATGCGAGATAAGACACCAAATGTAGATTTACCGAAATTATATAAGTCGGTACTAGAGTTGTAAGGGAGATAAAAAACTCTTAATACCCGCCATTTCTATAGATTTTTGGAATTTGTTTTCAAATCGGAGTAATGCAGAGATGTCAAATTCAAATATTGTATCATTCTCAATTATTATTCCGACCTACAATGAGTCTGAGAATGTATTAAGACTCATTAGAGAAATTGAAAAAAATTTACCAACGTCTGATTTTACTGAAATTGTTATAGTCGATGATAATTCTCCGGATGGAACAGGAAAACTCGTAGAAAATTACATAAATCAACAGAAAAGTACGACTGAAAAAGAAGGTTCGCCCAAGACAAAAAATTACCGGATAAAAATAGTTCATCGAATTGGAAAAAATGGGCTAATACCTGCAATTATGGATGGAGTCAAGCAATCTTCTGGACAGAATGTGATAATTATGGACGCTGATTTTTCACATCCTCCCGATGTAATTCCAAAAATGATGCAAGAATTAAAAATGAATCCAAATTCCATAATAATTGGATCAAGGTATATAGAGGGCGGAAAGGTAGTAGGATGGCCCAAGAAACGAAGGCTTCTGAGTACGGGTGCTTCTATTTTGGCACGTTTTGGATTAAATGTAAGGCGTGTAAAGGATCCCATGTCTGGATTATTTGCACTCCCTCGTGAATTAATACAAAATATTTCGATTGATACTAAAGGTTACAAGATTCTATTAGAGATTTTGGTAAAAAATAAAGAAATACCCACGAAGGAAATTCCCTATACGTTTATTGACAGGCAGTCGGGAAAGAGCAAAATGGATCGTAATGTAATAATGAATTATGCTGAAGCAATCTGGCAATTATATAGGCACGGCCCAAAATCAGGCCAGGTAACAATAAACGAGAAGGTAAACAAAAGATCAGTGCTTTTCCTATCTAAAGTAGGTCGCTACTATACAGTTGGCATTTCCGGGCTTATTATTAATTATATTGTATCATTTCTTTTAGCTAATGATGTTGCCAATTCTATTAGATTGTTATCAAACGTGTGGTATCTGGAGGCCTCAATTATTGGAGCTGCTATCTCATCAACCTCGAACTTCTTTTTGAACAAGTATTGGACATTTGAGGACAAGCGGTTTGATGTGCGGTCTACTGCAAGACAGTATCTTTCATTCATTGGCATGAGTGCAATTGGTTTGATTATCCAAATTGCTCTTCTATATTATATGGTCGAAAATCTTATTCCATATCGTATTTCATTAATCGTTGCTATTGGTATCGCTACCACTATTAATTTCATACTTAATAAGAAATTTACATTCAAAGAAAAAGTTTGGGCATAAATCTTTATTTCAGTTAGAATTAGAAAACATAAACAGGTAACGTTATCAATTAAAGTAACATAGCACAGCTATTCATCCATGTCTATTTAATCATGCCATGTTTTTAAATTAGTTGTAGAAATTTCAATGCATAAATTATTAACAATGATGAACTTGCAATCAACATATGCCCCCATGGCATTGCATGCAATCTTGGACCTTGTAGTTTAATTTGGTGATTATCCACAATATGTGTAATGTAATCCCTTAATTTTTCATTCCATATGTTGTACTCTATTTTGTGTTTCATGAGTATGGTTTCAATCTCGTACACAACAGGTACCCTCACAGAACCGATATGCTGAATGTATCGTCGAGAAATTTCAACCTCTGCCTTTATCGCAATGACTCCCTGCTGTAGATTCAAAAGACGCAGATGCATCTCCCAGGGATACTTGAGTTTTTTCGAAAACCCATTTCCTATTTGCGTTGGTTTCTTGTTTTCGAATTTTACCTTTTTGAAGCCTTCAGCAAACAATGTTTTTATCAGCTCTTCTTTTCTTACCTTTACCATCAGACTGAGATGATCAAATTGAATTTCTTCATGACGGATGAACTCGCTGAAACCCTTCAGCAAGTTTATTGTTCTTGGATAACTAGTAAGA
>JAATVN010000071.1 GCA_014523595.1 Nitrososphaerales archaeon TH5888
TGAAAGCAGGCTTAATATTCCGACTGGTACAGTCACCGCAATTCCTACGACCTTAAGTATATTTTCTCCAAGATAGAAACCGCTTATCGTTATTGAACCGAAGATTGCCAATAATGTCAAATAAAATTTCGATTTCATTGCCTTTTTATGTATATAGTTCTTAGATTTAAACAATTTTAGATCATCCTGATTTTCACCGGTTCACCACATTGGAATAAGAATTTCTCAACGAATTGAATCCGGATCCTATGCAAGTCTAAAATTGTCATTAAATTGTGTACGGTTTGTATTTCTCATCCCTACATAATTGCTAACATATTAAATAATACTATTTAATTTAATCATGACCTTTAGTAATCCCTATAAAGGTAAAGACTTGAAGTCAGAATTACTAATTTATTTCATCAACAAGCGTCCAAATTTGTTTCAGTGGTAATTCTGCTTTCAGAAAGAATTAGTGGACACCCAATTTTTCTTCTATAGCGTCTATTAATGTCTTCTTGGGATATTCCTGTCTTTCAACTCGAATTCTATTCTTGCCATTAAAGTCTTTTACATATATTCTTGTTAGCACATGTTGTAACTTTTCTACCGAAATACAGAATCTCTCACCCATATACTCTACTGTTGCATCCCTGCCAAAATGCCACATGGTGACAATCCACTCTCTGTATTCAGGTATTGAAATGTATTTTTTATCGTCGTTGACCAGACCTGAATTGGCTAGGATAGGTTGTAGTTTTTCTTCAACTCTTACCAGCAAATTAAAGAAATTAATAATGCCGTTTGCATCAAGAGGTATAGGCTTCAAAGAGCAACCGATAATAACACTAACTGCATCCGTCTTATGAATCACGGTTCTTATTAATGCATTATTTTTATTCCAAGTTGGAATTGTAATATCTTGACTCCTCTTATTTCTATGAAAGTTAGGATCAACTGAAAATATTTGCCAAATCTTAGGAACCTTGAACCCTAAACGTATGTCATGAATACTTTGTTTCTCAAAAGGTATTTCTTGAAGCATCCTGTAAACCGGATCATTATGGACCATCGTATGGTTATGTGTCATTGATTTTCCAAACTTCTGGCCCTTTAATGTATAAAATGCACAAGTTGAATAATATGATAACTCAACTATGCCGTCCTTAATTAATTTGGATATCTTGTTCCGAAACGTTCCGTGCGACATTGCATACTCAATTCCGTCAAGTTGAAAATGTAGAAAATCTCTAACTGAACGGGCGATTCTCTAACAATACGATATATGTCATATGTTTACACATAGCATCATTAAGTCTTGACATTCTAATTGATCAGATCCAAGGCTTTGTTGTATGGTGTCACTGTCATTAAATGTGTAATTTCATTTAAAGTAGATTCTTGTTTAAGGAACCATTCTCTTCTCAAATGACTAGGTTTTACTGTCTTTTTGTTTCTTTGCCTTTAATGAATACAGAAAGTTATCATATGCGGTCAAGGTTTGTTGTTCTTGCTTTAACTCTAACTCCAACTTTACAATAAGTGTAATCCATTTACGATATAAAAGCATGACTTTTAGAGTGGGCCGAAAGGGATTTGAACCCTCGGCCTTTCGATTATCAGTCGAACGCTCCGCCAAGCTGAGCTATCGGCCCATAAATCGAATTAATTAGAGGATATTTATTCGTGTGGATATCAAAATATTCGACAAAAATGCATTTATGTCATGCAAGAAACTAACTTGTTAATTGGCTGTTCAGATCAACAAGGCTGCTATAATAACAAAAATTAGGAATGAGTCAGCAAAGGATGCGGCACGGTTTATTGCGAAGTTTTTAGACGAAAAAAAGATCAAAATATTCTCAATCGAACCTCTAGATGTCGATAATGTTCATTTCGTTGATCCTACAGAACTTGTGAATATTGATCTTGATGTGGTATTTGCAATTGGGGGAGACGGAACAACCCTTCGTGCGTTTAGAATGATAAAGAAGAGTACACCAGTTTTCAGTTTGAACATAGGAGGTACCAGAGGTATCCTTGCAGAAGCAAATACAAAGCCCATTGAACAGCAGCTACATGATATTTTTAGTGGGAATTATTTTTATGATAATAGGCTGAGGTTACAGGCACATATTGATGGTAAAATGATAGGTCCTGCCCTGAATGATATAGTTATAACGAGAACAAATTTGACCAAGACTCCTACAATTACTATCAACGTATTTGACTACCCCATATCCCAAAAAATGGATGGAGTAATAATTTCAACACCAACAGGGTCAACCGGACATGCTCTTTCATTAGGTGGACCCATAGTTCATGAAAACATGAATTGTGTTATGATATTACCTATTGCTCCTGTTAACAAAACACCTGCATTAATTGTAGAATTAAAGGATATTACTATTAGTTCTACTGATAATTCCAAAATAATTAATGACGGTCAACAAGTATTTGATGCCAAGGAAAAAAATAACATCACTATTTCTAAATATCCATATGATGGCGTATTCCTCCGTATTGGTAAAAGGGGAATAAGACAACTTGAAAAACTTGGTTTCTAGAACGGAATCAAGATTCGCGCTAGACGCAACTGCATTTTATCAAGGATTTCATTTGCGTTCTAGTATTACATGCATTACGACAGGGTTGGTTTTTGCAGAGATTTCCCACATTCAAAGTAATCTTTCAATTTTGGATAGTTTGATATCAAACAGGAGAATAATGATATTTCAACCCACCGATAGCACATTAAGAACCGTTAGACTCGTCGTAAAACAAATAGGCGAAACCCAACTTTCTGACGCTGATATTTCAATTGTTGCTTTGGCCAAGGAGTGCAATGCAACACTGGTAACCGATGACTTTGCAGTATGTAATTTGGCAAAAACTTTGTCAATTGATTTACTAAATTTAGGAACAAAAGGCATCAGGGAGAGAAGAAAATGGGTGAAGTTTTGTAAAAGCTGTGGGAGGGGATATCCACCAACTCAAACAATTTGTTCGCTATGTGGCAACAAATTGCGCGTACGATATAAAAAATTGATAGATTCAAAAATTGCTCAAAATCAGGAATAAATAATAAAACATCACATCTAGCACTATTTAGTTTGCGTGAATCACTGCTGGATGTAGGAGCTTTATGTATATTGTGTTTGCTTTCAATAGGCTATTGTCATATATGATCTGTGCATCATTTCCAAATTTCTTGACATAGGCCACAATAATTATAGCCCAAGGTACGATTGATCTTTCTTTTGAGTCAAAATGCAGCTTTAACATGTTCTCTTGGTTTTCATATTTTAGATATCCAGAGTAGCTTATTCTTAGTGCATAATCTACAATACTTACCATTTCCTCAATACTTTGGCAGTTTGTTTCACTGCTAAATTTTTCAATCTCATTGATTAGCAAGGTATAATTGTTATCCTTCATAATTGACAGGTCCAATAATATTTGTGAAAGATCGTTTTCTACTATTTTGGATAGAATTAATGCTTCTTTTGGAACTTTATTGCCAAGCATAACGGTATTGAGCCTCAATGCTTTTTTCCATTTTTCATCAAATAATTTGACATATGATGAACCATATGGGTCGGCTGTCAGTATTAATGAAGCTTTTCCATTTGTACTGTCGATAAAAATAATTTTTTTGTAATCGAAAATCAATATATTTCCGGAAACAGTATCAGACCTAATTTCTACTCCGTCTGGGAACGTACCAATTCCCTCGCTGATGATAGATTCGTTACCAAGTAACATTTTGATTTTCACTCCCTTCTTAGTGGCTCCTGTTATGGAAGGCCTACATTGAAAAACCACATTTTGTCCCCAAGAATCGAGAATCAAATCTATATTTGATTTGCTGGATGAAATCAATTCTTTAATTTTTTGTACCACTACATTTGGTTCCAAAGTTAAGTACTTTTTTTCTTCATAGGACTTTTTACCCTCTTCTCTCAGTTTCTTCAGGCTATCCAAAATATTATACATTGATGACAATCTTCTTTCTTGCAAAGTAATTAACTCTCCGAATGCCTCGTTAGGCGGGGTCGCTGTCGCTATCATTGGTTTCTGACTCGAAATGGTTGACAGTTTTTTTCTTTCTAATTTTTTTAGGGTTGTGTAAATTTTTGTTCTAGGAAGATTAGAATAGTAGGCTATCTCACTTGCGCCCAAAGTTCCTCTTGAAACCAAAGTAATGTATGCCATAGACTCATATTTTGATAGTCCAAACTCTTCTAGATTTGCTACAAGTTCTAGATAATTAGGTATATCATTAGGGCGTTTAATCATGTGCACTTTTGTTACATTTTGGACGTAAAGCAAGATGTCAACTTGATTGGACAAAACAAAAAAAAATGTAAAGCTGAAATATCATAATACTACAAGATAGATGATTTATTGTAGATTTTCTCACAATTCAATAACATTTCATAACTACAAGTTGAATTTATTGACTAAAAGATATTCACTCCAAATACAAAATACTACTTTGAGGTAAATACTGTATATTTTTTTATGCTTTTGGACAAAACCATGCCAATTTTTTTTAGTATTTGTTCAATTTATTTTGTCCCTTGACCAATATAGATTCACAATGCAGTAATTCAAAGGAATACCCTGAATTTGATTGAATATATGAGTTTAGCTCCACAGGAACTAGAGAATAGTGCTAGTAAATATGCTGCTGAAGCAATTAGATTGGATTCGGAAGGTTCCAATGTGCAAGCAATTAGCGCTTATCAGAGGGCTGTTGAAGCATTAATGAAGTTAGTACAAATCTATCCTGATTACAAGTTGAATAAAATCTACATGGAACGAGCAGGCTCCTATCAAAATAGAATCAAAGCACTGCAAATGTCTAATCCATTATATGATTCTGATATTAATAAGGTTGGACATATTGACCAAAAAGCTGCAAATTCACCAAATTCGATACTTAACAACATGCAATCAGCAAAGAAAAGGAACGACACGAACGTAGGATGCAGCTTGTACTTCGAAGAACTTCTGATGACTGATAAACCGAAGGTATCATGGAATGAAGTGATTGGCTTGGAGGATGCGAAGAGAGCAATGAGAGAGTCTATAGTTTATCCCACTATAAGGCCTGATTTACTTCCGTTAGGATGGGCACGGGGCATTCTACTATTTGGACCACCTGGTTGTGGAAAGACGTTACTCGCAGCGGCAGCAGCAGCTGAAATCGAAGGTTATTTCATAAATGTTGATGCAGCTTCGATGATGAGTAAATGGTTAGGTGAGGCGGAAAAAAATGTTTCAAAATTATTTTCAATGGCACGCAAGTTACACGATAGCGAAGGCGTTCCTGTTCTGATTTTTGTTGATGAAATAGATTCACTTTTAGGTAATAGAAATAGTGAGGTTGGAGGTGAAGTTAGAGTGAAAAATCAATTCCTTACCGAAATGGATGGCATAAATGGAAAATCAAGGGAATCAAAATTGTATGTCATTGGTGCAACCAACAAACCATGGAGTTTGGAAGCAGGTTTTCTTAGAAGGTTTCAAAAAAGGATTTATGTTTCTCTACCAAACAGGGAATCCAGAATTCACCTCTTTGACCAGTATACAAGAAAGTTACAAATGGAATCTTCCTTAAAAATAGAAGATTTGGCAAAGATATCTGATGGTTACAGTGGGAGTGATGTCAAGGACATATGTCAGTCTGTTCAATTGCGTGTCGTGGATGAACTATTCCAAAGTGGAAAGGGATTAGATAGCGATGCAAATACTCGGTCCATCACGGAACTGGATTTTAAGGAAATTCTGAAAATGAGAAAACCCAGTGTAAGCATGGACATGATTCGAGCATATGTTAGATGGAGTGAGCAGTTTAAGGCTCTTTAACTCTCGCTTACTTTTTGATAGCTGCTAATTGCATCAGTTATTTTTCTTACAGCAGACTCTTTTCCTTCCCATCCTGATATTTTCACAAATTTTCCTTTTTCCAGTTCTTTGTAGTGTTCAAAAAAGTGTTTTATCTGGTCCTTCAGATGTTGTGGCACATCTTCGATATCTTGAACAGTTGAGAAACTAGGATCAATTTTGGATGTCGGTATGGCTACTATTTTTGAATCTTGACCTTCTTCATCCTCAGTCTGTAGTACGCCTACGGGTATTACTTTTATTAGAGATAATGGTGCTAAGGGAGTTTCTCCTAGTACTAAAACATCTAAGGGATCTCCATCTTTCTCAAGTGTGTTTGGTATGAATCCATAATTACATGGATAATACATTGCAGTAAACAATTTCCTGTCAACCAAGATAAAACCACTTTCTGTATCATATTCATATTTTATATTACTGCCCTTTGGGATTTCAATCATTACTGTGCACTGACCGGCCGACTGTTTAATAGAGCCAATTCTCTGATTTGTTGTCATGCTATCTTCTTAATTGGCGCTATTTATATTCGAAAAGGTTCTGAATAGATTAACTGAATTCACCATATAGAATAACTCGTGATTTTCAAAAAAGAACAAATTAAGACAAATATTTGATAAAATTATTAATCAATAATTTGAAATGAATTGATTATATTTTTTACTTCTGGGAGCCATCGGGCAAATGTTTCTAAATTTGCATCGTAGTGAATTACATATGCGATCCCGTCTTTTATGGCAAAATTCAACAATGCCTTTCCATATACTTGGTTATTCTCCTTAGTAAGATTCCAAGACGCATTGATTGAAGGGATACCACTTAATTTGGTCTCGTTATACTTCAGGGATTGATTATCAACGCAACACAATTGTTCAAGAATAAATTCACGGAGGTATTGTTTTAGGGTTATATTCTCTTGATGGTCAGTTGTATAAATCAATAAATCAGCAAAATGTTCCGTAGGAGAAGTGGGCAACGGAGAGAATGCAACTCCCGTTCCCTCCATATCCTTTTCCAATATTTGCTTCCATATGGCGGGATATTGGAATTTAAATCCAAGAGATGGATCTTCATATGTTAATGACTGGTTCAGTGCAAAGACAAATGAAAAACTAGAAGAAATAGGTAAGCCGACTAACGCCAATGAAACAGTCAAAATAAATAAATTCATTTCATCACACCTGATTTAGCAGAACGTTCCACTACAATTACATCACTCAATGTTCTATTTTCATGTAAACATACTATCATATATTGCCTTTACATTATCTTGTTTAACATTCGGTTTGCGTTTTAGAAGATCTAATTTTAGTTCTCTAGCACATCTCATCACAAAAATAAATTCCACAACTGCTTTGTCAAATTTATGACATTTTTGAAGGTTCAGCTACCCTTAACCAATTCCGCACGAATTTTATTATAAAATACTATCAAGATTAGCGGGCGAGTAATTGATTAATAATGGTTCAAGGCGACCAACATAGCTGATCGCCTTGGGTTACGGAATTATAACTGATGGGCCAATTTGTAAAAGCCCACCAGCCACGCGCGTGTTTTTGGCACTTGTCGACACTTGTAA
>JAATVN010000072.1 GCA_014523595.1 Nitrososphaerales archaeon TH5888
ATCGCCAGAAGTTGATGTATCGCCAGAAGTTGATGTATCGCCAGAAGTTGATGTATCGCCAGAAGTTGATGTATCGCCAGAAGTTGATGTATCGCCAGAAGTTGATGTATCGCCAGAAGTTGATGTATCGGGAGCTGATACACCGTCAAAAGAACCATAAACCTCTTCGACCGAATCTTCTAAGATACCAAAGTACTTGGTGGGTACTAATTTGCCATTCTCATCAGAAACCAAGTTAAAACTGGCCGTATCTGCATCCCTATAATCCCACTTCCAAAAAGCCGTACCCCAAACTCCTTCTTTCTTAAGAGCCTCGAGTATCTTTCCCGCATTAGATTTTGTAAAATCGCTCGCACCTGGGTTGATTTTGAATACTCCACCCTCTTTTGTCCTTACAACGTTATTCCACTCACCAATGTATAGCGGCACTCCAGTTAGATTCCTTGTATCCAAAAACAAATCAAATCTCTCTTTCTGGTAGTCATCTCTATCTGGAACTCCATAGACACTTATTTTGAAAGCGATATTCTCCTTGTTTGAAGGAGCCATTTTTGCCAAGTTTTGTGGTGAGATGTCAATCTGGCTATTCAAGTCAACTGGAACATTCATGCTGTAGACAATCGTTTTACTTGTGATATCTCTCAATTCTTCAGTAATAAAGCTATTAAATTTGCCTATTTTGGACCATTGATTTGTATCATCAACGTGAGGCTCGCTTAGTATTTCGTACCCTAAAGTACTTGAATGATTATCAACTGTCAATACTATTTCTTTAAGAAATTCTGCCATTTGTGCCCAACCATCTTTTCCCTCATTACCTTTGACAGATCTGTCCCACCAGTCCGCCCAAAAGACTTGAGCTGCTTTATCTTGAGTATTGCCGCCACCACCTTTGGAATATTCCCCTTCAAATAAAGACCAAGGAAAACCTGTTCCTCTATCTTCTAGCCATGAAGAAGTGTGCCATTGATGGTTGTCATAAATGATTTTAACTCCGTACTTATCTGCTGCGTCGGCTACTGATTTTATTTCCTTTATGAAAGCATCGGGATCCCTTTCATATGCCTCCCAATAGAACAGGAATCTCGCATGATCCAATCCCGCTTCAGAAATCATTTTTAAACTATCATCAATGTAATCCTGCGGAGCTTCAGGCGAACCGTTGTCATCCTGTTTCATATTTACAATCGCTCCTTTCATGACAACGCCATTGATGGGTTGGCTACTAGTCAGTTGACTCGTCGATGCATAGGAGCCCAAAGAAGAAGCGCTAATAAGGACGGCGGCTAGAAGAAAGGACAAAATTATTCTGCTACTTGCTAAAATCACAATACAAATAAGGATTATCTATTGATTTTATATGTGATTCGCTATTCATGGTATTATTTGTGATGATGGCCTTTGAGTTTATGCCAGGCTAAGTCATAAAGGCTGATCGGGATAAAGTTACGCTGATTCTGTTGAACCTTTAATAAAGCCTGATGGATGGAGCATAGTATTGAGCGGGTGGAAAATCGCGAATGAAAGACAGACCATAATTACAAGCTGGTTCATTGGCATAAGCGCGATTTTGCTAGTATTATATCTGACAGAACCCAAGCCAAATATTGACAAAGAGTGGTTTGATTATTACTTTGAGGCAATCGCAGTTATTTTACTAATCGTCTCTTTATTCTTGTACTTTTTGTCGGCAACATATCTACTCAAACCATTCTATCAGGATGATGAACCCACAAAAGAACAGCTAATGCAATCTGCTTTCAACACAAGACGTGTACAAATTCCTGGAGCTTTCATGATATTTTGGGCCATCGGATTTCTGATTCTCCTTAAATTAGAGTATTCGATTTCAGTTTTAGCTTATTCCATGGTTGCCTTTGGTGCTCCGATATTGTGGCTGGGATTTAGGAGAATTGCCCAGATCAAGTTCTAGTTGGCGGACCATTATACGTCAACACAAATAATCATCCTTCAATGTGTGACTGCAAACTCTTTACTAATGTCTAATAACATCGCAGTTCTTGACTCATACAGTTAGACGATGGATTTCCAACATCCTTCATATATCCATTTAAATATAGTCATAGAATATTGCAATAATTGAACTTTATTTATACCGATATTACTAGATAAAGATACTAGTTACCGATATCATCAGTGTTATCGTTGTTGTCACCAGTATTGGATATTTAATTTAATTTTGGAAGAAGTTAGTATCTTCAGAACAGCGCACTATTTCTTGATCACCAAGATTATCTCCTATTTTTCCTGCTAGGTCTATACAATCCTGGGTCTCTTCATCTGCTCCTTGATAAGCGCCTGAATCCTGGAAAGCATTCAAGGATATCTCATCAATGTCTACATCACCATTTTTTATGTTATCTATCAATTCGTTGAGATC
>JAATVN010000073.1 GCA_014523595.1 Nitrososphaerales archaeon TH5888
AGTCTCTAGTGGTATCGGTCCATTCCCTTCTGAAGGATCAATTCTAAAGATCGCAGATAATAATAGTAACCTTCGATATTTAGTAGGATTAGGTTATTTATCCAAAAGAACCCCTAGATTTAAGAGCATGAATAAAATTAATGTAATTCTTGATGGTTTCTTCGTAGACATTGAAAAATTGCATCTACATCCACTTGTAGGGGACGCAGCAAGTGCTGATTCACTGTACAAGATTTATAGCATCTTCAAAAAATTACTGGTAGATAAAGAAAATCCAGAAAAAGCCTGTGAGTTTTTGGACAGACATTTAAGAGGAAATCTTACTATGATGTATGATGGAAAAATCTATTCATATCGAGATTCTACTGGTTTCAAGCCACTTGTAAGCGGCACTGATAGAAACAACTCAATTTCTATTATAGCTTCAGAAAATTCCCTGCGTATTCCTTTTCCCAACATGAATTTTCAAGATGTAAAACCAGGACAGTTAATCAAAATGGATACTGAAAGCGGTCAACAAAAGTTACTATCGCTTCCTACAACAAGGACAATGATAGATCCATTTGAATTTATAAGAGAATCTCATGTTACTGCAACCATAGACGGAAAAGGAATCTATGACGTTAGAAAAAAAATTGGAAAAGTGCAGGCTGATTTTCTTTCAGCACATTCTGACATTGATATTGAAGCGGCCTATGCAGAACCTGATTATCCCAGACCCATGACACTTGGTTTTAGTGCAGAATACCGGAATCACATACCAAAATTTGACTTGGGTGAGGCTATAATTAATGATAGATATGATGATTCTGATCGTATGATAGATTTTTCTGAAAATATAAGTAAGAATAAAATGATAACTTCCGGAAAATCTTTAAAATACATTCTTAGACATAAAATTAGCCATAAAAAGATTGGTTTAATTCAGGGAACAATTCAAACCGGCATTACTGCCAAAGAAACCATTTATTATCTGAGAAAAGTAGGTGTTAAATCGGTCTCTGTTATTGTTAGCTATGTTCCTACAGTAGACGGACGCCAAGTTGGCCTTTATACCCACAATAGAGAATTGATTGCTCATAAATATATTGGACAAGTACCCTCTCTTGAGGAACTAAACACTAGGATTTCTAGAGAATTAGGTGCTGATAGAGTATTTTATAATTCTCCTTCTATTCTCTCCAAAGGTATCGGGATTTCGGAATATAATTTATGGTTTCCTGAATGGGTACGATTTTTAGAATATGACAAGAAATGAGATTTAAGCGCGATACTGATCTAAAGCATTGGAAAGATGATCCAGTTAAGAAAATAACAATATTGCAAAAGTATACAGTTGATGGGAGAGATGTAATTAACTTTGAAATAAGGCAATATACCCATCATTGTTCCTACCAAAGATATCATACAATTTATACTATTTATTTGGAAACCAATAATAGTAAGATTGAAACAAAGTACAACCAAGGGATTCAAATGAGTGATAATAATATTGAGAGCATAGCTCACTGTATTACTAATTTGAACGGGGTCTATTCAACAATAAATCGATTACTATTAGAATTGGACAACTCCTAATGTCATGGCTCGAATGAACTAGCATTCCCAAAGACTCGCTTATTCTACAAGAATCACGGGTTAATGCTCGGCTCTAAAATGAAGATTATCTAAAAAAGATGACTCAAATCAAACTAAAATCAATTCAGATATTTATTTTGAAACTATCCCGTAGTGCAAGTATTATCTTTATTTTTTAGTAAAAAACTGAAATATTTAGAAACATATCATAGAAAATCAATAATTTGAATAATTATTTTGGAATTACTTTGAATTTGTTTGGATCCTTAATTATACAAATTGAAGTAAGGTGTAAAAAAAATTTGACCAGAATAACTATTTGACTTTTTACCTCTCAAGCTAGCAATAAAAGAGGATGTGCTACTTTGCAAAATCAACCCATATACCTTAAGGCCATTACTCTCAAAGACATTAGTGATGTTGAATCCATTAAAAATGATGCAAAAAAGCACATGATTTTGATAGTGCGAATAACACCTATGGCCCAGAAGGATATTGAAACATTACGAAAGGCAATAGATGATTTATATAATTTTGTCAAATCGGCAGGAGGAGATATTGCGAGATTGGGTGAGGAACGAGTAGTGATTACGCCGCCAGCAGTGAAGATATGGAAAGGAGTACATGACCTAAAGTAAGTTCTCTAATATTTCACAATACCTTGATTGATTCTTGAACCAGTGGATGAAAACTCTGGATCTTAAATATCTTGTTGATGGAATTTGATAAGTTTTGACATTTTTTACCTTCTCCATGATTAGTTATTACTTTCTTTAATTTTGGTTTCAACCGGTTTACGTATGCTAATAACTGATTGTAATCACTATGGATACTAAATCCTGGTATCACATGAATATTACACTTAATTTCAAGATTTTTACCCTCTATAGTAATATTACGTTCCCCTTCTTGGAGTGATCTTCCAGGCGTCGATTGAAATTGCTCGGAAAGTAGTATAACCTTACTCAGAGGGTCATTAGCTATTTGACTCAAATATGTTACTGATGGCCCATCTGTAAGCATTGAAGATGGACATAATATTATTGATTTCTCCCATTTAACAGATGGCTCTAATTTCACAAGGCTGTTAATAAAAAGAGGATCTCCAATGTGGTCACTTATTCTCTGTTTTAGGGGTTTTGATAAATAGTCTGAATACATTTCGTAAAAATTAAACATATCCAATATTTTTTCATCCACAAAAATGTTCTCAGGATTTATCATTTTGACACTTCTTAACATTCCCAATGTCACACAAATTTCTTGCGATTGACCAAGAACTGGGACGGGTATCAAGAGTCTTCCACCCTCTTGAATAGTTGAATTGATACTTTTGGCCAAGTATTCTTCTGCTACATCCCTTGTAACGAATTTATCATCTCTGTTTCCATTTGTACTTTCTATTACCAGTGTTTCTGCTCGCGGATAATTCCAAAAAGCATTATCCACAGTATTCAATCTTCCAAATTTTAAATCGCCGGTATATACAATATTGTGGTCTCCATTTCCAATATGCAAGTGAGTGGAGGCAGAACCAATCATGTGTCCCGAATTTGCGAATGTTATTCTAACGTCCGGAGAAATATCGGTCACTGCGCCAAAATTTAGAGGTATCACATGAGTAATTAGACTTTCTATATCTCTTGTTGAGTATAAAGGTTCTTTGGACCTTGAAACATAATCCTGCAATACTGATATCATAATTGGGAAAGTTGGTTCTGTGCAGTATACAGGGCCATCATAACCATATTTGCATAAAATTGGAACAGCTCCGCAGTGATCAAGATGTGCATGTGAAATAATAACTGCGTCAATTTCATCCATGCCAATCCCATAAATATCTAGTCGCGGAAGTATGTCTCTATCTTCATCTTTATAACTCTTAATTCCAAAGTCCAATAGGATCTTACTTTCATGAGTAACGATCAACATTGCGCTTCTTCCAATTTCTGAAAAGCCTCCTAAACATACTATACTTGCTTCTTCAGAACCAGACAGTTTTTGTCTAAATATTTTTTCGCCAACTCGTTTGTAAAAGGACATTCTTTCTTCAGATGAACTGTGTAATATTTCATTCACAGATTTGACAAGCCTCAAATTTCTTGGAGCTCGCCTATACATTAATTTCCAACCTGTTTTTTCAACCAGAGCAATTTCTAGTTGGCTGAGTTCTATTTGAGTTCTAAAATCGTCAACAAAAACCGTAGCCTCTCCTAGAGCAGGATCAAAAAAAATTTCAGAGATACTATTTGGGTAGGAACAGCTAGAACGAATTATTTGATTAACAGATTCTTCAGAAGCTCTAATCGAGATATCAGTTCTGATAACTATTCTTTTCTTTATAGAATTCACCATTTTAGAAATTATCTCTTGATTCTCCAAAAGTACCGTAGGTTTTCTTGAATACAGTACAATAAAGGGTCCTTCATATTCTATTTTAGTTATTTCAGAATCTGACGGGATGTTATTTAGAATTGTAGCAACAATGTTTTGGTTTCGTTCTTCATCCTGTACTCTATCATACATATCAATATTTCACTAAACTATATTCTCTTCATTTAGAAGTTTGTATATTGGAGTGTATGACGAGCTAAATAAAGGTTCTCAAATCATCTATTCATCTTACACCATGTTCACGCTGCTGAATGTAGAATAAAATTAGTTTTTCTTATCAATATTCTTCCGATTTGATTTACAAAACGATAGAAATAAAATGAAATACAACAAATGTATATCAAGAGGAATTGACATCGGAGCCAAACCACTTAATGGAACTGCCAAGAAAGATACTGATTGGTAACGATGTAATCTACCAACTTGGATCATTTATAAGAGATCTAAATGATAAAGCAACGAAAGTTATAGTCATTTCTGGAAATACAGTAAGAGCTAGAGTTGGAAAAGAATGTGTAGATGCTCTAGATAGCTCCTCTTTGAAGCATAAATGGATTGAGACTCCAAATGCTTCGATGAATGATATCAA
>JAATVN010000074.1 GCA_014523595.1 Nitrososphaerales archaeon TH5888
ATATCCTTTGCAGCTTTGTCCAATGTCCAGAACTTCATGAACATGACAGAGGAACATAGAATTCAGGCGGTCCAAAACATGACTCAGAATGAAAAAGAGATGGTAATGAATGAGTTTTCAAAACAAAATTCTACTGTAGATGAAAATATGTCTGATACCACAGCGCCAACAGATGTCAAGCCCTTAATGGGTAATTTTGTAGATGTGGGAGATGGTTTTCATAAGGTTGAGGGGGTTGCTAAAGTAATTGGTCTTGCAGATGGAAGAACCTTCCTAAGATTGGAAAATCTAAAAGCTACTAATGGACCAGATCTATATGTTTATCTTTCTGCCGACAAGGACGCATCAGACATTGTCAATCTTGGAAGATTAAAAGGCAATATTGGAAATCAGAATTATGAAATTCCTGCTGGGACTGATCTCTCAAAATACAATACCGTACTAATTTGGTGTAAGGCCTTCTCGACTCTATTCGGCAGCGCAAAACTATCGACTTAATAACTAGATAGAGGTTTAAAATCTATGAATAAAAAAAAGATTGTCATACTAATCATAATAGCTGTGGTTACGATATCAATTGGGTTGTATACAATTTTACCCCTCTTTACTAACACGGTAATCGATGAACCATTGCCAACAGCATCAGGAGTGAGTCTAAGTGCACTTGCCATTGAGAATTTTTTTTAAACAAATAGATTAACTGCAATATATATTTATTTTTTCTTCTCCAAATAGCAGCAGTTAAAGTTGTAAAACCTAAGCGTTACTAAAAATTAAATTAGAATAAAATTAATAGGATTCTACTAAATGCATAATTGAATTCCAGCGTCCTGGACTATCTGTTAAGTCCAACTATGCATATAGCTTCATTAACGAATCTGACGTGTCCGCTTTCATGATCAGAGTATTTTAGTTTAGCTTGTTCAGTAACATCATTCCATACCTGCTCTCTTGTATTTTCAGTCTCATTAGATAACATTGTACGAATAGGTGCAACGATGTCCTGGTTGAATTTGGTATAGTCCTCAGCTGAGTCAAATTCGAAGGTTACCGCAATCTTTTCACTCCGTACGTCAGTAAATCCAGCTTTGAGCAAAGATTTTTTGAGCAAGCCCACATCAGCTAAACTAAACGGACCTGGAGCTCCCTGGCCTGGAAATGAAGTCTGAAGATGTTTTCTGGCACTATCCATGGACAGATTGATGAATGGGACTTTAGATGGCTCGGACCAGACAGCAGCTGCCAAATTTCCTCCGGAGACTAATAGGCGACGAATATTACTCAAAGCTATGTCAAGGTTTGGTAGAAACATTAATCCCCATCTACAAAGAATTGCATCGAAAGTTTCGTTTGTCCCTAGTTTGAGATTTTCAGCGTCATTCTGTACAAATTCCACAATATCCTGCAACCCCATTGATCTGGCTCTTTCTTTGCCAATTGCCAACATTTGTGGGGATATATCTGAAGCAGTAACATGCCCTTTTTTACCTACAATTTTTCCTGCAGTAATTGCTGGTTCTCCAATGCCCGTTGCTATATCTAAAACTCTTTGTCCTGCTCTAATCTCTGCAAGTTCAACTAATCTATTACTAATCTTTTGTGCACCAATTTCAATCGTTTTCCACCATTTTTGCCATCCACTTGCCACACTATCCCAGCTTTGTCGTTGACTTATCTTGAACTCATCAGGATTAAAATTACCTTTGCTCATTACAATTTATGGTCGCTTTACAAACCTTAATTAAAATTTCTATCTTTCCTTAAATAAGACTTCACTTGTTCAATGACAAATTCATGTAGATTATAATAGACAAGAATCCAGCTACCTTAACAGAATTAATCGAAATTTAAATACGATTTAAGTTAAAATTTTCATTATTGGTATCAACTAAAATTGTAACTAGTGAAGTTTTGAGTGAGTATGAGGATAAAAGAATATTTCTAATTTGTCAACAGTGTCTATGGAATGTAACTTTTCTTAATAAGTTATGCCGACAAAAAGTACTTGGAACTAGTAACTTATGTCCAAATTGCAATCAAGACCAATTGTCTAGTTTCCCTCTGAAAACAAATGATTACTTTTATTACATTTATTCCAAAAAATGAATATCTGAAATCGGGAACAAAGATTAAATATGATCATTCAAGGCAATATCATACCTACTATGATTTAGATGCATCAGAATTATTAACAGTACAATTTCTGACGGTTTCAAACTTATTAATTTACCCTGTAATTAGTATCGATATTCTTCATCATAAATTATATGATTTTGAACCTAAAATCACTAATCTCGATAGCATTAATTCTTTAGTAACAAAGTTTCAAAAAGTTCTTATGTTCTGTACGCTATAAAAGATCAATACGGATCTTGGAGTAGGAGGACCGTATAATGATGACTGCATGCGCCATCTCCAAATACACCTCCATCTCCAAGGCCGCTTAGGTCGAACTCATCGGTTAGGCAAATCCAAATTTGTTGATATTGCAGTTTGTAATTCATTCTTCAATACAGCTTTACATTACATCAAGAATTCATTCTTCAATACAGCTTTACATTACATCAAGATAACCAGGCAGGATTAGCATGGTTGAGTGATGAACAAGAAACAACCAACAACCTTGCCTGAGGCCTTGTTTAAGCCGATTTAATAAACCTAGACTAAATATAAAAGGACTAGGATGAAATGTTCTAGCGAATTCTTGTTACTTCTCACTTCTTACATTGTTAAATATCATAATGGTTTACATTTTTTTAAATCGTTATGAGTTATGCAAGCGCGCATTCGCTTGTTATTGATTGTTATTGAATGAAAATTATTTTCAAGAGTTAATAAGCTTGAAGAGAGCATAAGAAATTCCTGGTTAATAGCCAGTTTTCGCTCAGCAGATAATAATAGATAACGTTGTCGAGAGGGGGAAAATCTCCTCTCGTTAAGAATTGAATGCCAATGTATTTGCCGCAATTGAATGTATGTTAGTAACCAGGCATGAATTTTATCTGTCTTTGCGAAGTATTTAACAAATTAAACTGTTTGTTTGGAATCAAAATATATTAAACTTTGATGTTACAAAGTCTATGAATCAGATAAGCGATATTATGTCAACGAAAGTAGAGACCATTCAGACATCTGATAGTGCAAAGGATGCTGCAAAGAAGATGCTGGACAAAAACGTAAGCTCACTCGTAGTAGTCGATGAAAGTGGCCAATCAATAGGAATTATTACTGAGCGCGATATCACAAGGGGTGTTTGTACCCATGATATCCTAAGCAAGGAATTTATGATACATCATCTTATGACCACACCGTTAACAACAATTAATTCTAATTCGTCTGTAGAAATGGCAGCAAATCTAATGTTACAGAAGAAGGTAAGACATCTTATTGTTAAGGAAGGAAACAAGACTGTAGGTATAGTAACTGCGACTAACTTTATCGATTATTTGAATGAAAAATTGGATCCAATTGATCCGAACGCAAAGGTGCTTAAAACATTGAAAGATGAAATATGAAGTGCAAAGTATGATTACGATTCAAAAGATGATGATTGCGATTCAAAAGATGATGATTGCGATTCAAAAGATAAGGTCGACCGACTATTAGATTAGTATTTACGGTTCATCAATAGCTCCTAATCTAAACATACGAGTCAGACTTATCAAATCTTATTATTTTTCACTTCGGCCTATATGATAAACACTCAAATCATTCCTTACTCTTTGATATAGTGTATTCATCGTGACAGGTTTTTCAATAGTTGAGTTTATCACCGCTTCTTTTTCTTTCATATATTTCTGGTACAATTCATCTTCCTCAAAATTATAAGCACTCATCAGTATCGTTCTAACTTTAGGATTTAATGTCTTTACTTTTTTGAGTAATTCTAATCCATTTAGACTTGGCATTCTTAAATCAGAAATAACTAAGGCATAGCTCTCATGGTTCTCTGTAAAGTGTTGAAATGCCATGACGGGATCAACGAAAGAGAAAACTGAAATTCCATCAATATTTTCTAGCAAGGCCTCGTGAAAGAGTTTAGCAATATGAATCTCATCATCTACCACGCTAACAATTCTCTTGTTATTAGACAAGGATTAATCTCCGATACGATATAGACACCATATCCATTCACCCATGGCCTTTAATAATATGACCATTTCGTCTAGTTAAGTTTTTAGGCTTTAATATCGTTCAACTATTCACAATACAACCAGCATACTCTTGAATTTTTTATCACGCGTACTGATCTGAAACTTGATATTATAAAAGAAAAAAAATAATGTCGCATGATCTTGTTTTTGAATTACCATAATAGATGGTTGTTTATCAAAAAAACTATATTATCTAGGTAATTAAGATACTAGGTGTTGAAAATTTTTTTCATATTCCTTCTTGTACTCATCTTACCAGTATTCCAAGTAAATGCAACTGCTTATACAAGTGTGCCAAACCCACCCGCGCCCAGTGAGCTTATAGCAAGATGTGATACTGGCAATTACTCATCTACTTCATGTGATATTGCAAAGGAAATGATATTTCTTTTACCAAGTGATATTGCCACTTATGGGTTGGCTGATAAGGATCCTAAAGTGATTGAGCAGACACTCCAACTTTTGGATAATATGACCTTAAATAAAGTATTGCAAAGTATCACTACAGAGGAACTTGCTAAAATAAGACAAAAATTAACAAACCAAACTTTTGATAATATTGTTCCTGAACCTTTGCATGAGCGGTTACTGAATAGATTGTCACTCAATTAGTAAATATCATGAACGTCAATTTTTAGACCGGTGTAGATATTGTTAACAATACAATTCATATAGACCAATACAAACAATTTTGATAAAAAGCAAGTTGTGAATAATATTGAGTCATAAAAATAAAAATTTGCGAAAATTAGACATCAAAAACAATTCATTCACACCACTATTCCTAAACTATTTTAATAATTTGAATCTCATAAGAGTATGAATGAGCCACGAACCAGATTTCTGCAGCAATTGCGGTGAGAAGTTAAATCCAAATGGGGAATTAAGAAACTGTCCAAAATGTTATGCAGATCTTAAAGCATATTCTGCTAGTCAGCCATCATCAGTAGAAGACTTACCTTACAAGAATCCCGGAACAACTGCACTTTTGGCATTTATCGGTGGTATACTCGCTTTACCAGGCATAGGTCACATCTACGTTGGAAAAGTGGGAATGGGTGTTGGAATATTAATTGGTGGTTTTATTCTTTATGCACTTACTTTTAGTATAATAATATCTGTAACCTCAACTAGAGCTTATGAAGCACAAAATAGTCCAACTGGAAATGCGTCACCTTTACCTATAGATATGATGGTAGCTATTCTTGTCCTAGTAATAGGCTATACTGTGTTATTCATATATCAAATAATTACTGCCACAAGGTTGGCAAATAAATTCAACAGACTCACAAAGACAACAGGAACCAATCCATGGTAAAACTTTCGACTCTGATTGGTTAGGAATATTTGCTATATTTATACTAAATAGATTCTCGATTTCTAGCATGTCAATTTATCAAGTATACGTTACATTAATTTAAGATAACTTAAGACTCCTATAGGTGTATTAATTATTTCTGACTTTCCCCAAGTCCTGAATCTTTACAACGAATTTATTCTGGCAAACAGGACAAATAAAAAATACTGTTGCATAGGTTGCCTTTTAACGATATAGACGCAACCTATTGTTCTACAACGACTATATCCTTTGCTTCTGCCTTAAAACCTATTTTCGCATGACTTCCATCGCAGTACGGTTTGCTATTGGACGCTCCACATCTACACATAGCGGCAAACACCTTTCCGTCAACTACTACCAATTCAGGTCCATTTTCACTACACTTTATCTCTACTCTGGCCATGACATATTGCAGTCAGATACAGTATATAAGTAGATCTTGGCAAGTGCAATATCCTTTCTGTACTAATGATTAAACTGAAACATTCTAGAACTCCCTCTCTTTAAGGTACTTGGCATGTTAAATTTTCATTAATCCTAATTAGATTTATGAATGCGCAACAAACACTACAAACGGAAATCGAAGAGTCAAAAACTTGACTTAGTCAAGAAAAAGAGGAATCTACGTACAAACGAGATCTCCAAAAAAGGATTGAATTGATAAATTGGGTTCTTGAAAATATGAAAAATCCTGACGTTAAAATTTGTAATCTTATTGAATCTAAAATGAATGAAATTATTCTGTTCTAACAATAAATAAGACCTATTCTATATTTGAGTGTGACAAACTACACAGTGAACTTAGGATCCTAGAGTGGATATTTTATCAAGTCAGTGTTAACAAAAAATAAAATCGGATATCATAAAAAAGTATCTTGGTGGGACCTGTACATATTGTGGAGAAATTCCTACTAAAATATTAAAGTATGAGCTAGGCGATGGTAAACTAGTCGAATGGTATTGTGTCAAGTGTTTTGAAAGATGGGTAGAAAAAGAGCCAGAGTTAGATATTAGTTTAGAATTGGAATGTAATTTCTCTAGTTCATAGTTCTCTACTTTATAAACTATAAATATTACATCAGTTAAACTGAAATAGCAAAAAATGGGACTGACATAATGTGATCAAACGGGAGAGTAATCAACTATGGGGACGATACCAAGGTTTCATGGCAACTCCAATTTACAGATTATTGCTATAACTGATGGCTCTTTTGTTTTCTAGCTCGATATCAAGTCCTATATCGGAGACTTATCATGACTTTTCATATGCTGCCTTGGCAGGTTGATACAAATATGATCCCAGCTTATCTCTCTGGGCCTGGCTGAGAAAACGTGAAAGCCAGAAATGATAGCTCATATTTGGTACGCATTTAGAAGTCAATTATTCCATTACCTGTATTTTCTTGGCTCCAACGTCATGAACTATGTAATAGTCATCAGCTACCTGTATAATGTCTCCAGGAGCTATTTTCCTATGACTTCTTTTTTTTCTCAGCGCTATCCCAAAAGGATTTTGCTCATCTTGAGCAAATTTTAGCCAAATCCTACCTACATTAAGAATGTTCTTGAATTCACATTCCCAAACCAAATCGTATATTGTGTCAAGCGCCTGTCTACTCAATCTATTGTTACTTAGTATTACGGATTGAACATCAGGCTCTCTGCAGAAATAAACTCTTACTTTCATCTTCCTTGCTTACATAATCCCGTGGGCCAAATAATTCCAACGGATCTGCTTCGCGCTTTTTGGAAAATTTAAGAGATCGAAACATTCTCCCATGTGAGGCTGAATCTGCACTGTCGTATTGTGGGCCCCATGACTCAATCTGCGATATAAGGTCGACAATATCTTAAAATATGATGTGCTCGTGCTCTGATAATGTCAGATAAAAAGAAAGGCAATTGATTTGAAAAAAAATCCTCACAGGTCAGATGAAGATCAAAATTCCGATCCAAGTGAACCACCTGATGACAATAAGCAGTTAAACAAGTGTGAAACAATAGAAGATGGGACAGAAGCATTCATGCAGTGGATGGGCTCGTCTGATAAGAAATCTCTCAAATCAGATAATCCAATTGTTTTGATTAAATTTATCAATGATGTGCATACTGTACTATATGACACATCATTATCAAAGGAAGTTGAAGTAAAGTTATCGTCAGGTATACCGTACTGCAACTATTGTAAATCTGATGATTGTGCACACGTCGGTTTTACTATCTGCATAGAACAACTAGGCAGGCATAGACGTGATGGTAAGGAAGAAACCATAGAAGAGATTGTAAACAGTTAAATAATAACAAATATCCAAATCCTATCTGAAGTCAATTACTTTTCTATATCTCTTTGGTCCCTCCTTTACTTTTAAACCTGGATATTAGATATCCAACATAATAGCTTCAAGAATCTTTACTCCTATTTAGTAATAATATTTTTTGGAATGAATTAAAGAGCTAAACAAAAAATGTCAGTATTTTTTTTATCCATCATGGAACTTTGAGCTTTTATGCGTTCCGTCACAGAATGGTTTATTCTCTGACGCACCACAACGACAGAGGGTATAGTGTTCTTTTGACGCGCCTTCCCCGAATTGGATATCCTCACCAATTAACTCAATTCCTCCAGTAATATGATAAGGTCCATTTTTCAATACCGTAACAGTCGGATTTCTTTGTTCCTCTGGATCTCTATATTCAACTCCATCGATAGAGTAACTCAATGCACCAGATGGACATCTTCTCACAACATCAATTATGTCATTCATTTTTGAAGCATCAGGATTAATCCAGGGCCTAGAGCCTAACTTAAAGACAGAAGAAAGATTTTTAACACATTCTGCCGCATGTGAGCAAATCTTTCTATTATCATGCACTGTAATTTCTTTTCCAGGATAGTCACGCCTTTTATCTTTAATAGCTGTTTTTTTTGTGTCATCGTTCTCGTCCAAAGTTCTATTCGCACTAGAAAATCCAATTACGTTGTGCGTACCATCACAAAATGGCTTGTTTTTAGATGCGCCGCAACGGCATAAGGCAATGCCAACTGTCGTAGCTAGGGGTTCTCCCTTGAAATTTTGAAGGTTGTAAACTACCTTGGGTTGCATATCATTTATCAAGTAATATGGGCCGTTGGGCAGCGG
>JAATVN010000075.1 GCA_014523595.1 Nitrososphaerales archaeon TH5888
CAGTTCTCTTCGGTGGATTGGTATTTCAAATAAATATGGTGTCCTAATTAACGTGGAACAACGCGAAGGATTAAAACCATTAATGTCAGAGGAGGAAAGCGAGGAGTATGCAGCTGCAGCCGTGTCAAGATATAGGACTAGGATCAAATTTCAATCAAAAATAGGAAAACTAAATTATGCTGTTGGAAGATATGAAAATGTAACTAGGATTACTGTTCCCATTAGTAACGATTATTTTCTCCTCCTAACAATCGATAAAGAGAAAAATTATGATGACTTGATTAATAAGATGATAATTCCATTTATCGCTAAAAATAGGAACAAATTTCATTTTGAAAATCTAAATGATTGATCCTATTTCCGCTGCGCTTTGTCATAAATATTATTGAAAATTAAGATACGATGTCATCCACAATGCTCTTGTAAATTGACAGCGCTTCGTCCTCACTTTTAGCTCCAACAATAGTAGCTGCCCCACTGGTCATGAAGCTTATTGAAAGATTGTCGGAATTGCTGCTCATGATGGTTAATCCTAGTTCGCCTTTTGTCTTAATGGTATATCCCAGTCTTTCCGCACTCTTTTCAATTCCTATCAGGTTTAGTGATGTTGATATATGTGCGGGTGTAACAGTGTACGTTCTCTTTCCACGATCACGACCGCATAGCTCTTCAATTATCAATTGCTTTGTTTCCAGCTGATTACTATCAATTCTTTTTGTTCCACATGAAGGACATTCTTCTTGTCTAAACACTGAAACCTTTTCTAATGACAGATCGTTTAAATCTACATACAGCAGTTTATTTTCTAGTGTTGGTTTTTCACCCATAATGATCTTGACTGCCTCAGAAACTTGAATACCTCCGACAAGATACAAAATTGATGGATGAACACCCTCAGTACTACATGTTGGCATATCATCCTCAGCTAACGCGGGAAAGATACACCTAAGACATGCGGTTTTATTTGGAATTATTGTGCAAATTGAACCTAACATGCCTAAAGCACCAGCGTAGATTAGAGGGATATTTAGTTTAATACATGCGTCATTTAGTGCATATCTAGCATCTATACTGTCTAATGCATCCACGACTATATCAAATCCATCAACAATGCTTTCGGCAGTATATTTAGTAACAGAATTTGGAAGCGCTTCAATCTCGACACTTGAATTTATTTTCTCAAGTCTTTCTTTTGCAGCTTCAACCTTTACCCTACCTATATCATTTTCTGTATAAAGATGTTGTCTGTGTAAGTTGGAAATTTCTATTATATCTCTATCCACTATCTTCAATTTTCCGACACCCATTGCAGTCAGTTGTGTAACTACAGGATTGCCGATACCTCCAACTCCAACAACGCATACTTTTGCCTTTCTAAGTTTTTCCAATCCAACGAATCCTATTTCATCTAGCATTATCTGTCTGGAGTATCGTTGTAAATCCTCGTTCTTTAGTTCAGAACCTCCTGCTACAGCTGGTAGTATATAAATGGAATCACCACTGTTAAGTTTGGTTGCCATACCATCATTACTAAAACGCATGTTTTTTCCGTTAATGTAAATGTTAATTAACGATCGTGGTTTTCCGTTTAAATACAAAACTTTACGTTTAAAATCTTCTCCGAGCTGTTCTATTACCTTGGTAAACGCATCTTGCAGATCTATGGCATCTAATGGAATCTTTTTTTCTCCGCTACCCTTCGTAAGAACGGATGGAATTATAAATTCGATATTTGTCATTCTGTGCTCATCAATTCCTATGAAATCATTGCGGACACTGTTTGTACATCTGGCTTGACGATGTCAAGTTTGGGCAATGCACTCATTATTGCTTCAATAGATTTCAATCCATTACCAGTAACATAACATACTACTTTTTCATCTTGCTCTATAAATCCATCATCAACCAGTTTTTTGAGTACGGCTATTGAGACGCCACCTGCAGGTTCAGTAAAAATACCTTCAGTTTTTGCTAGTGTCATAATTCCCTCAACAATTTCATTATCATTAGCTTCTTCAGCAATACCACCGTATTGTTTCAATCTTCTTAAAACATAAACGCCGTCCCCAGGATCACCAATTGCTAAACTCTTTGCTATGGTATCCGGTCTTTCTACAGGAACAATTTCACCAGTATTTTTCTTAAAAGCATCAACTATTGGAGCGCAACCATGTGGTTGTGCGGCTGTAACCTTTAGATTTGAAACGTCGTCGACAAGTCCTATTTCGTGTAACTCTTCAAATCCTTTACAAATTGCATTTAACATCGCACCGCTCCCTACTGGAATAATGAGATGATCTGGAAGTTCCCAGTTAAGTTGTTCGGCTACTTCAAATGCCAACGTCTTGGAACCTTCCACGTAATATGGCCTCATATTAATATTTACAATCCCTATGCCCTTTGAATCTCCTATTATTGACGCGACCCTATTGGCATCGTCATAAGTCCCGTCAACTGCAACATATTTGGCACCATAAGATAATGCCTGTGCAATCTTTGCTTTTTCAATATCCGATGGTGCAAAAATATAACATGGCAAGTGTGCTTTAGCAGCGTGCGCAGCAGTTGCTGAAGCCAAATTTCCAGTTGATGCGCATCCTACTGCTTTGAGTTTGATTTCTCTGGATTTTGAAATGGCCACGCCCGCAGGTCTATCTTTGAATGAAAAAGTTGGATTTACAGAATCGTTCTTTATGAAGAGATTCTTAAGATTGCCTATATGGGTCCCCAATCCCTCCGCATGTTGCAGGGGTGTGAATCCAGCATGAATATTCACGATACAGTTCTTATCAGCAATTGGTAAGAGCTCGAAATAGCGCCAATATGTTTTATCCTGCCTGGACGAGAATGTGTGCTTGCTTAAATCCGTAGGAATATTATATATAACATCGAGAGGACCGAAACATTCTTCACATATGTACTTGAATACTGGAGTATATTCAGCACCACATTCTCTGCATTTTAAAAATCGAATAGAACCCATGTATAATCAACTATCACCGAATATGTGGTAATAAATATCACTAATAGTAATTTTAGTATTACTTAATTTTTTTACTTCAAAATTTTATAAATATTAAACATGAATTAGATCAAAAATCATAATTATTCAAAATACAATATAATTATTACATGATTATAAAAAATAACTTGTCAATTTTAGAGAGGGTATAGCCTATTGTGGAAACACGTTCTATTTCCTGTATGACATGCAGGATTTTTTGAGTCTACTAGATACACCACTGAATCAAGATCACAATCAACCAAGATATCTTTCACATCTTGAATATTTCCAGATTCTTCTCCTTTCATCCAGAGTTTGTTACGAGATACACTCCAGAACCAAGCGTTGCCTGTTTTAACTGTATTCTCTATTGCAGTTCTATTAGCATAGGCTAGCATCAAGACATCTTTATTCTTAATATCTTGGACTACCACCGGAATAAGTCCGTTCCTCTTCGCGAAATCTAATTTATCGATGAATTCATCATGAATCTTCATTAGCATTCGATCTTGTCCTCCAGGATAGGTTTACTTATGTACTGAATATAAGTTTAGTACCCTATTAAGTTCAGTTGTTGTATTGATGCTGCACGAGATTTCAAATCAAACCAAGCTTAATGAATTGGGATCGAGCAACCCGTAGCAAAACTTGGTAAAGATATCCTCATTGAACTATTCCCGTTAAATCCAGATTTTCAGATCCCGTAGATAGTCTTGAATTGCAACTTTCACTATCACCAAAAACTAATAATAAAGTCTTGAATTTTCCATGTAATCAAATTTATCTTCCGAAATGATTACCTCTTTATGACATTTTTCGCAGAGAAAGTATTCGGTATTTATAGGTAATTCCTTTCCACATATACTGCAAAACTTCTTCAATACTCTCACATTCTAAAAACTAATCTATAAAGTATCCGCTTTTCAGCAACATTTTGTATATGAAATAGGAGTGAGCTATCTTTTTCTTATTTACATCGCAATTTATGTCAATTCAAGAATCGGGGGATGAAAAAATTTACACTTTATTTTTCGTCTTCTTTTAACTTATCAATCTTCATTTTTATGAGATCAAAACCTTGTTGCCAAAAAGAGGCCTTAGTGATATCAAATCCGGAATCCTTAAGCAACGTTTCTGGTTTTTCAGATCCTCCTGCAGATAATATCTTGAGGTACTTTGAAATAAAGGATTTACCCTCCTCTCTAAATTGCTGATATAGTGAGAGCACAAGTAAATTTCCAAAAGAATATGCATAGCAATAGAAAGGAGTA
>JAATVN010000076.1 GCA_014523595.1 Nitrososphaerales archaeon TH5888
TCAACAGAATGCATAATATTTTTTACTATTGAAGAGGGTTGATAGAATGTCCTATAATACTATCACCTTTCAAAATAATGCAACACGGACACTTTTGATCCATACAGACTACTGCTTGTTCATGTTTACAAACAGAGCAGATACAGCGTTGTTCTTGTATCTGGCCCAACTGTTCCATTTCTTTCTTTTGTCTGCGCGACCTTTCATCAGCATATAGCCATAGGAAAACTACAGGTATCCCAATTGCAAAGAAAATCAGCATAGTACGTACAGGAACTCGTAAAATAAACAATGCCAAACCGAAAATCACAGCCCCTATACCTAAAGTTGCAAGCCAGCGATTTGTGAGATTATCCATATCCATTTTCAGTCACCTTCTACCTAATGTAGGTAACTTCTCCCTCATCATTTTCAATATCTTTGTGTTCTTCATTTGATTTAATATCATCTGATAGGAGGTAATTCTTTTTCTTTTTCCTTCGAAGTCTTCTCACTTCTTCCAGTATGTCTCTTAATCGATCCTCAGAGATCTTGGCAATCCTAGCATCACATTCTATGCCTCTCGAATCAAGAACCTGTTCTGTTAGACTAATCATCTCTTCTCTATGTCGTTCTTCATCGTCAGTTAACATGTTAGCGCTTTTGAATCGAAAAAAGGCAAATTCGCTCATCTTACTATTATAGTTCAACAAACTTGTTATTATAATTGATTGCGCTAGTTTAAGTCCAATGAGTATCGCGAAGACATATTATCAATAAATTACACATCTAGCTACTTTTTTGGTATTTGTTTTCCTTTTCTGCTTAGGGTTTCGAACATCCAGTTCCTCTTATAGGTTTCATCTGGAAGATTGAATCTTCTAAAGAGCTTAAAGTATGAGTGACAGAGTAGATATTGCTAAAATTCGTAACATTACGTCAAGCCTTCTACAGGAGCAAATCCATGATAATACGGAATTTGATCCAGCTCATCCTTTGGTGGAATCTCTACAATCGATATTAGATGACCCTCAGGATCCTCGATAATTGCATGCTTTCCAAAAGATTCTTGGGCAATCTTCTTATGAAATTTGACGTGCTTATCTTCTAGCTTTTTACAAACAGATTCCAAGTTACTGACATTGAATCCAACTAGCATGTTTGAAAATCCTTTCTGTTTTATGCGTGCAGGATGTAATGCTAATACAGCACCTTGACCCTCATTTTGAAATTCAACCCAATCAGGTGACTGGTTCTTTATTTTCAATTCAAGAGTATCTCTATAGAAGGCTATACTTTTTTGTAAATCCTCAACTAAAAGAATGGCGGCACCTAGTCGTTTGAACATTCACTTCTTCTTATTTCTTTGGACTTAAATTTGATTCGGTTCACAATCATTAGTCCTAGATTATTTTCATATTGACGTTTGCTAAAATAGATTAAAAATTACCTTTAATAAATTCTAGTGGAACCATAATTGCAGGCGTATGTCAAAATATCCATACTACCATTACAGTAGACTTGTTAACCTGTAAGAGTTTGTAAAGAAGAGAAACAATAACAGTAGCGGAAACAATCTCTTAGAATGGTAATTAAATGGATTTCTAGAGCAAATCATGATTTTGGAAATGGTATTATGTCATGTTGTTTTAAATAAAGTATGCTTAGCTATTACGATCACTTTGTAAATGTAATCGGTGAAGCTGAAGAGGCGATATGTGATTATCGTACCTGTCGCCATAAGCTCTCTGAACATGGTCCTTCAAGTCGTATTTGTAGGTGCTCTCACCCGAGTAATAAGGCGATTGGACTAAATTTTCCATAGCTTGCTTTGTTAAATTTGTCGTTTTGTTTATTTGTAATTGATCCATAATCAAAGGACTAACAAGTCAGGCGCTGGTAATACGCAGGTAATAATCCGTTAAGGTAAACAAATGTACTACATGTTACTCTGTTGAATTAAATAAGTAATCAGTTAATCAGGATATCTTATAACAGATGTAATGTCCTTACTTCAATTTGTTCATGACAGAATCAACCTTCTGATCAAGATTTTGTTCCTTGTCCAATCTTTCGTCAATATGCACAATTGAGATTATTCTCTGGATTCCAGAAGACTTGACAGCTTCATGCGCAATATTTATCGCATTCAGGATGTCCACCATACTACCAGATTGAATTTGAGTTCCAAGTGGGGTAAGGGTTGCTTTCAGGTCTTTGATTCCACTAATTGCATCAAAAGCTAGTGCTATTTCCTTACTCATACTTGTCCCTGAACGAGATCCTACAGGAACTAGACTTATTTCTGCGGTAATCATTCTATAACTTTACTCTCAGAAAGAAATTATTTAAGTACTACTAATTATCGATTACTATTTGATAGAAAAGAAAAATAAAATATCTCTAATTGAAGATATCTTTTGAGACATTTAATTATTGTTATTCATTTCTTTCTATTTTTATTGCAACTGTTTGAATGATGGAAAATTGTGAGGTGTATTATATGTATTATTGGGTTTTATTTAGAACTAAATTGTTTGTTATGGAATTTGATAATGGAGCAGTCTTGTTCATGTCTGTAAATGATACAACGGTAGTAATAGATTGAATTGTACTATTCGGTAAACTGGTAACAAATTGCTGAAAACCATTTTTATCTGCTTTGAATCCATTTGGAATAGAAGTCGTTTTAATTAATGTGCCATTCGCCGTATATATTTTCATGATTCCACTAATTTGTTTATCCACTGTAGCAGGATCAGTAACCGAATATGTCGTTGTTAACTTAATTTGTAGGACGTTCTTACCTAGTGGTAAATAAAACTGCGCATCACTTAACTTTAGAGTTATCTCCTTACCATGATGCGCAAATACCGGTTGCTGTACAATCGGAAGAATAAATACAGCAATCATGATAAATAGGCCAATATATCCATAGTTTCTCATTTTATTATTCCCGTTCATTCAGATATTCACCTTTTTACTCATAGAATATCATTTGAACATTTAGTTCAAACTCGACATATATTAACGGTGGAATAAGCAGAAGCGATTTTAATTATCTGATAGTCTATAATGTTTGATCTTGATACCAGAATAATTTGTTCATTTTAGCCTGACTACTGGAAGTATCAGTAAAATCA
>JAATVN010000077.1 GCA_014523595.1 Nitrososphaerales archaeon TH5888
ATACGTGAGTTAGTCTTTTCTCCGTCCGAGTCCAACACAACAATGAACCGCTTTGGCGAACAGGGAACTAACATGATCGATGGCAAGGTCTTTGATCATAACCGGGTCGACCAGACAGTGAACCTAGGAAAACTGGAGGAATGGCACATTAAAAATATCGATGGCGATGATCATACATTTCACATTCACATCAATGACTTCCAGGTAATGTCGGTGAATGATCAACCTTATGAGTCACATGGCTTGCAGGACACAGTGATCCTTCCGGCGAATGGTGAAGTGGTAGTCCGTATGCAATTTGAGGATTTCGTTGGAAGATTCGTTTATCATTGCCACATTCTTCCACATGAGGATACTGGTATGATGGGTACCGTTGAGGTGGTCGATCCATTCACACCACCGTTCGATTGACACCACTATAGATAATACATGTCTGGAATGCATCCGTACATGCGTACAGATCGATTGACATAACTAACTGTTTGTATAAACATGAACATCAATTCTAATCCCTTTTGCAGTATCTTCGATTTTGATAGAATGTGTATATTGAACTGGATTTCTAGACTCATTATTCTAATTCCCTCTCTTTAACATGTTTCAAAATATGTTCTGAAACAAGGAAATATTTTGCAACGATTTCGTTACAAATCAAACAATGGAATTTGGTCATTTTACATTCATCAACCTATCTAAGTTTATGATAATACCGAGGGGGCCTCTAGACTACATGTTTACTAATTTTGAAGTTACTAATCTAATAACCGAAAGCGTTATTTGTGGTGATATTTATTATATGGTAAGATGAAGTCTCATAAAAAAGGAATTCGAACCGAGGCTTCAAATCCCACCCAGTCCATACCCATATCAGTATTGCAATTAGAAGGGAAAGCAGAATAATTTAGCTAATCAAGACAAATGGCTAATTTCCAAGAATGTTCAGATCTTGTTCCCTGACTTGTTTTTCAATTCGAACTGGATTTTATAGTACCTATGAGAATAATCAACTCTAGAATTCTTAGATCACATATTTACAGTAAAACAAGTTAGATCACAATTTTAGTAATGCGATATATACTAATATGATAATGCATAATTCAAGAGACAAATGAGTGTAACATACAATTTTTCAAATAAGGTTGTATTAATAACAGGAGGGACTGGAGCTCTAGGAAGAACATTGGTAAAGAAATTCATAGATTCTGGTGCGATAACCATCTCTTCTTTTCTTAATGAGAAAGAAGCAGAGAAACTAAAAACTGCTAATCCTAAAGTTGAAATGATTGAATTGGATATAGGAAAGGAAGAGCAGATACTTAAAATGATACCGATATTAGTTGAAAGATTTAGTACTATAAATATACTGGTTAACGTGGTGGGAGGTTATCTGGGTGGTAAAAACATCACAGAACTGAGCGGAACTGATTGGGATACAATGATGAATCTAAATCTAAAGTCTGCATTTTTGATAAGCAAGCATGTAATCCCGATCATGAAATCTGGGAATGGTGGAAATGTTGTCCATATCTCATCAAGGACGGGACTCAAATCGGAAGGATATGACTCTGCTTACGCTGCTTCAAAAGCCGCCTTGATACGATTTGTAGAATCAGCGGCCCAGGAATTCAAGGAACATAATATTAACATAAATTGCATTTTGCCTACCACAATTGACACTGACGCAAATCGAAAAGCAATGCCAAAAGCAGACTTCACCAAGTGGTTATTGACAGAGGATCTAGCTAATGTAGTATTATTCCTGTGTTCTCCTAGCTCTGGGGTGATTAACGGGTCAGCTATTCCAACTTACGGATTATCATAAAATAACTAACTTGTGGTCCGCTAGAGCATGATTGACTTCTGTTCAAAGACTATTATCAAATTAATGACCCTTGAATTAATGGGAATAACAAGATAATGTCATTAGATAAGCATCATTAAGACCAATAGAGCCTGAACCCACGTACGATTATTCAGATAAGTTTTCGTTAGATGTTGATAATAACCAATCATCTATTCTCTATACCAAAATTAGTGACGAGTTCATCAATATTCATAACTAATCCATAGTAATTGCGAATATTATCAAGTGTTGAATTGTAATGGTCGAGATTGTTGGATGCTGTAGCATCCGAAATCAGTACAATATCATAACCATGATTGAACGCATCACGTAAAGAAGATTCTACACATATCGATGTATCAATTCCAGAAAAAATTATTGAATCTATTCCCAAACTTCGTAACCAGACTTCGACTTCTGTATCCTGAAAAACAGAGTCTCTCCTCTTAATTACCACATGGTCATCCAAACTAGGTTTCAGTTCATCAACAATTTCAGCATCCCAGCTTCCCCTAATGCAGATCGGTCGTCTTTTTATTCTTTCTTCTCTAGATTTTGGTAGTATCCTGTGAGATCTTGTTAAAAGATCAATTCCAGATTCCTCCCTGACTGCCTGAGAATAGAAAATGGGTATTTTGACTTTCCTGCAAAATGCAATAAGGCGCTTAAGTGTTGGAACTACTTCGTTATATTTTGAAACATTTAATCCCATTAAATCATACGATCCTCCCTTACTGACAAAGCCATTTTGCATATCAATGATCAACAGTGCAGGATGAATCTCGTGATTTCTAATTTTCACAACCTAAAATTCTCTAGGGGATTATAATAATATTCGATTACATTAGCCATGTGAGTTCAATTTCAGAATCCCAATGTAATGGCAATTAAGTAATTTGCATTGTAAGTCAATCCAGGATTTTTCGGATTTTTGTAAAGTTATCATTACTATAGATCTATTTCTAGTTTGACAGAAGATTCTGTACGTTCAAATGAACTGTCCAAATTTAGTGTGTTCTTTAGTGTTGATTTCAAATAACCATGCAGAAACTGAGAGCCTTTTTTTCCAAGTCGATGTCTAATGACAATAATTCGTTTGTTGTTTTGATTGGTTTCATCATAGGTTCCCAGAAATCCATAACGACAAATTATTTTCTCAATATACTCTAAGACTGTTTCGAAATTTAATGTCTTTTTCCAGAAAAGAATTGTATCACGGGGAATGATTTCTCCTGCAGCTACTCCGAGGTCGTATATGTCCTCATCAGGGTAGGAATCAAAAAGTGACTTGAGCAATTCTCTATTTACAACTACCAAATCAATTTTAGAAAGAAAGCGGGTAAATTCCGAATATCGTTTGAGAATCATATTTACCAAAGCATTTACAGAAACTCCCATCCTCTCGGACTCTTCATCAAGTATTTTAGATAATTCCGTATCGACACGAAATGACCTTGTAGTCGATGTCACAATATTCATATATAGTTATCTCAAAAATAAATGTGTTGGTGTGTAACCAAATGTGTTACATAGCAATACATCCTATAAATATTTTGCAACTGTATACCTACTTCTTAATAGTACTTTGATATAGCAATCTTTTAATGAGTTTTTCATTGAATGATTTCCCAAAAGTGAAGAGTGTGAGCCAAGACAATTTAGAATGCCAAAACTGTAAGGGTGAGAGTATTGTTTTTGATCATGGCACTGGTGAAAAAATTTGCAGTGGCTGCGGTATTGTACTTTCTGTAGAGCGCGAATATATTGACCCATTGTTAGATACTAATACTAATTTGAGTAACATGAATTTGGGCACTCCATCATCGTTGGCGCATCATGATAAAAATCTGTCAACAATGATTTCTTATTCGAACGTAGATGCAGATGGTGTAGCAATAAGTGTTGATCAGCGGTCGGCAATACAAAGAATGAGAAGATGGAATAAGATATCCAACAATAATAGGAGTTATCATAGAAATCTTAAGAATGCTTTCGCTGTTCTCATAAGAATAAAAGATAAACTTTCCCTAAGTGAGACCATTATAGAAAAATCAGCCTATTACTACAGAAAGATCCTGGATCAAAATCTAATAAAAGGGAGATCAATAAAGGGGTTTGTAGTTGCCTGTGCATATGTGTCATGTAGGGAGATGAATGTGCCACGAACTATAGAAGAAATTGCTGAAATATCCAATACAGACAAGATTTTTGCAGGAAAGTGCTATAGACTCCTCGTAAGGAAACTCAAAGTTCGACTTCCTTCAATAGATTCTACGTCTCATCTGG
>JAATVN010000078.1 GCA_014523595.1 Nitrososphaerales archaeon TH5888
ACACAACCAGTTATCCCACCCCGTGCTGAGTTAGAAGGCATTAATTAATTCTCAATCGTGAAATAAAACGATTTACATAAACATACACATAGATACATATTGACTAGGTACAAAATACTGAAAATCAATAAAAACCTAATTTATGATATTTTTATCGTTGGTAATACATACTAAATCTGATGAATTTCAATTTCTGCTTACATAAATATCGTAAAAGGATAACCTCAATATCAATTGGTTGAGATTGAAAAGATAAAGCATAGAATCGATTATGATGGCTTATATGGAAATTAAGTCATTAAAAATAGAACCTCCACGCGATGTTCAATTCCTCTTAGCTCAGAGCCATTTCATAAAAACAATCGAGGATGTTTCAGAGTGCTTAATTAACTGTGTTCCAGATATAAAGTTTGGATGTGGTTTCTGTGAAGCGAGTGGTCCTTGTCTGGTAAGGCATGCAGGCAATGATGGATTTTTGGAAAAGCTGGCAACTGAATATGCGTACAATATCTCTGCAGGACATAGTTTAGTAATTTTGTTAAAGGATGCGTTTCCAATAAACATACTACCAAGGTTGAAAGATGTTCCTGAAATAGTAAATGTTTATTGTGCAACCGCTAATCCTGTAGAAATAATATTTGTTGATACAGAACAAGGTAGGGCAATACTAGGTGTTGCTGATGGGTTTAAACCAAAGGGTATAGAAACAGATAATGACATAGATGAAAGAAAAAAATTTCTGCGAAAGATTGGATACAAGTTTTGAACTATGCTGGCTTCGAATTTTGATTCGCAAACCTCTGGGCTCACAATTAGTATCAAAAATGAATATTACCGAAATAGGTTCTTGACCGAATCGACTATTTTTTTTGTAATTCAAATTTATGTAACTGGATATTTACTTCTTCAATCAAGTCATCTAAGTGTATAGGTTTTTGGAGGAAATTGTCTATTATCTTCTTTTTGGCATATTCTTGAAATAAATCACGATTAATCACAAACGCCGTCATTAATATCGTTCTCACAAAGGGATTTAACTCCTATATTTTCTTTATCAATTGCATCCCATTAAGTTCAGGCATCTTAAAGTCACATAGTACCAATGCGTAGGCTGCATTATTATTTTCAAAATGTTCAGGTGCGATTTTAGGGTCGTTGAAGGTGACAATAGAAATTCCTTTGATTCTCTAATATATCCTTGAAGAGAACAATAATATCCTTTTCATCATCCACTATTGCTACTATTCACTTCCCAGTGAATAAATCCTTATTACCCATTAAAACTTAACAACTTCTGTCATTCTTTTAGATACCAGAATAAGACACCTATTATATGAGAATGCTCCTTAATAAATAATAAAAGCCAAGACAATAACCTGTAATAGGAGATTTGAATTTTGTAAGATTAAAAACATGGTGGGTTCTGCAGAATCCGCACATATCGCATGTAATTAAATTGTAACAGCCCAAGTCTCATGGCATCAAAATTACAAGACGCATTTGAGTTATTTTGAAAGGCCAAATTTGACTTCAATGCCTCTCTGTTCTGAATAGTCATATGTAAAAGAATCATTTAACATCAATGGAAAACTTGACAGCTGGTCTTGAAAGCACACTGGACAGGTACTTTCCTTTCCAATTATATCTTCTAAGTGAGACTTATCAAGGGACGTCATACTCCACAAACATTCTTCGCATAAAAAAAATATTCTCTCTTTGCTTTTGGGATTACCTTCGTATTTCAATTCCACGCTCGACGACATTATTACAAAATCATCTGGTCTTAGTGGTCTTATTAGTTTACGGCTTAAAATTAACTTACGAAATGAAGAGTAGATAGTATGCTCGCCGAATCCTTAAATAAAAATTGAGCATCTTAAGCTTATGAATAAACGATTTATCATAATTGGAGCTACAATATTGATAATGACATTGACTACATCACCAAACAATTTGAGTGCTCAAAATGCAACTACAAATGCCTCATATGCTGCTGGGAGTCTAATGGCCTCAGCTAACCAAACCACCTCCGAACTAGGACAAGACGTTTCTGCAGTACTCAATAAGACAGGCGAAGAAGTAGGTTCTACACTAAAGGAACTTGGACAAAATATGAGTGAAGTTGGCTCAGAAATCGGCTCTGGTATATTAAATGAGACAGAAAAGACCGCTAAAAAAGTCGGTATAGGAGCAGCGGACGTACTTAGCAACATAAGCGGTGAGATAAAAGAAGGAGTAAGCGGTAATAATAGCAAGTAGAACCAAAAAACTATAACTCTTATTATTTGCAGTGCATAAGACTGATACCAACATAGAGTTCTCATCATCCTGTTGGGTTCAGCATACACTTTTCGCAAAGTTGAACCCATCAGTCGAATAATCGTCAATTATTAGTGGGCAATTAATTGGAGGAATTATTGGATTGAGTAATGAACAAGACCACAACCAATAATCCCATCCGCTGCCTGTGTTTAAGCAAACAAATCTGATGAGTTCAAATATATAGCATATCGGACATCTTCTTCTGGAAGAATCTTGTATTAACATATTCAAATATTCAAAGAAATTTCCTTTGCATTGAAACTCTAATGGGCACCACGATTCGTCGCGATGCGTATACTAATAGGTTCACCAATCGTAATCCTAGCATTAACATTTTCACAGAACTCGCATGTGTTTTCTGTTAGATGATATCAATTCTTTTATAATTTGTTGTCGAATAGTGTAACTAACCCTAACCTAACTGACTTAGTTATAAGGTTGATTCGTTATAGCAATTCAGCCAAGGAAGGACCAATTATTCTATTTTAAATTTAAGGCCAATTGGTAAACGTTAAGTTCATCTCTCACCCTTTGACATAACCTATGAATGGTAACTGGTTTTTCGATAGTTGAATCTATGATGCCTTCTTTCATATATTTCTGGAATAATTCATCCTCTTCAAAATTGTAAGCACTCATCAAAGTTGTCCTAACATTAGGATTTGAGGCCTTTATCTTTTTTAGTAGCTCTAAGCCATTAAGACTTGGCATCCTAAAGTCAGAAATGATTAAGGCATAATTTTGTTTGTTGGCCGTAAAATGTTCAAAAGCAATAATTGGGTCATTGAATACCACGATAGATATTCCATCAATGTTTTCAGATACAGCTAAACCAAAAAGCTCAGAAATATCTATCTCATCGTCTACAATACTAACAAATCTGTTCTTAGCAGACGACTAATGCTGCACTCCAACTATTCCCAAGCATACCCAATTCCAAATAGTACTTATCTATATGCTGTCATTCGATATAAAGTACCGAGCTACAAGGTTATTGCACCTGCTTAAATTTGAGATGTTATCTAGTTATTGCGTACGAATTTCCAAAATATGAGACGAAGTTTATCGTAAATGCTTTCTGGTTTTACCTGTCTAGCTATTGATTATTATCAGCTTAAGCTCTTATCAAGTTTATTGTCCATTAACAGCTTTACAATGACATCAAATAGGACAAATTTCGACAAGGAATCCAAGCTGCTAGACGTACTTGACAAACATATCAAGGAAGAAAATTGCAGGCATAGTCCCCAGGAGCTTTTTGAAGAATATGAAATAGACCACTTTCTAAAGAAGATTTAAGTTGCCACACCTTCTAGCGACGAAACCAATGTAATTTGAATTTTTAAACACTGGTAAATGACCATTCATTTAGTTTATTATGCACAGTCTATCTACTTAATTGGAGAAGATATGATTTGTTAGAAAAGACATTGAAAAGTATTGAGCCCTTTACATCGAGCAGTGAAAAGAATTCAAGATTCTGTGTAGGATGCGGAGAACCTGCAACCAACTTGGTCAAGTACGATACTGAGGGAGCGGTAATAGTTGAGAAATATTGTGATAAATGTGCTAAAGCAATTGAAGATAGTTCGCCAAAGCTTGCCAATTAAATTTGCATGGAGTCATCAGTGCCAATTAGAGAGAACAAGCGTAGTCGCACTAGTTGAACGGATTTTGTAAAATAAACTTAAGTGTATGAAACCCCAAGTGTACTTAATGGGTTCGAATTCCACTCCCCGCACTCAACTCAGGTAGTCCCCTTCAATTGCCTATCTTGTTGGTTGTTGATTTGGTCGCCAATCAGTTAACGTTTTTTGTGTAGAGTACTAAAGAGAAATATTGAAATGTTTTTGGATGGATAAACACAAAAGAATTCCACTTCGTTTCTAGATTTAATTAAAGGAATTAGAAATGCTTATTGTCGATTAATAGCAAACCGAAAATTCACGACAAATCGATATCTGTTAGGAACTAACACGGAGAACATTAATCATAAATAGACCTCCTGAGATAGCAAAACATGAAATGATTTCAGTTGTTTCGACGCTGGCTTTGATTTTACTCATAGGAATAGTACCTTCTTCTCTTGCTCAGTCTCAGGATGTTGATTCATTGTTGAATAAAGCTCAAACTCTAGAACGAGGGATTTATGGAATAAGTAATGTACCTAATGTAAAAATAACTGGGGTGACTATTTCAAGTGATAAGACTATTTCAATAAACCTAATATATAATGGAACGGAGGCAACTTCACCACCAATTATTATTGTTGTTAATGGGCTCTCAAATAGAACTGAACAGGCTCCTATGGAAGGAAGTCAAGTATTGAGTGAGGGATGGATTTCTCCCAGTATCCTGTCAATTTCAGTTAATGGAAGCTCATCTCTTTATGATGTTAATCTAGTGTCGGTCGTTGCTACGCCGTCTGGCTCTACAGCCATCCAAAAATGAAATTAATTGATGAAATTGATATCCGAAAGCCTACTCCTAAGAGGTTCTCATATGAATATTTTGTCCAGTATTGCCAATTCCATGTTTATGATACAAACAGAAGAAGGAAAAGAGGCAGCAAAAAAAGTAAGATTGATAATTAGGTAGAGAAGAGAAAAACTTAAACAAATGACAGGGCCAAGTAGTCAATATAAATTCAGATTTTCTTAGTGCCGTAGTTAAGCATATGCACTATTAAAATATCTTTTAGTCTAGAATTATCTCAATTGAAACTAAATGAATGGTGTAAGATGGATGAGACACTGTATAGTGCCGAAACCAATGAACAATATTTACAATTTGCAGGCTATGAGTATGATAAAAAAAATATTGAAAATTTGTCCAAGATGAACTTTTTGATCTCAGAGATATTCGTAAGATCATTTTCTGAACCGAGGATATTGATGCTGTCTTCAATAGAAAACATCTCTAATGCTTTAACAAAACCCCTTGAATTGAAATTGCACGAATTAAGAGGTACCAAGATAAAAAGTAGAGATTTCAAGTATAATGGAAAGCAGGTTAACTGGAACACTTGGAGACAGTTTAATAGCTTTGAAAAAGACCACAAAAAAAGAAGAGTTGTTTTTGACGAATTTGTCAAGAAGACAAAGTATATTGCTCCTGTAATTAATTTGCGATTTAAAAAAATCAGAAAAATTTATTCTAGTTTCTCTGACAAGATCGAAGAAAATTCAAAAGGATCATTTACCCCCTTGGATGGTTATCTGATTAGTGAAAAAATAACTCTATCCAAACTCAAGAGTTTGGTTTCGGATATGGGACAACGCGCAACAGCACCATTCAGGAGTGAATTAAAATTTGGTACTGAGCTTATTGGAAAGGATCCTGAGTATTATGATGATTTTTATTTTTTTCGCAACAGAATCTTCC
>JAATVN010000079.1 GCA_014523595.1 Nitrososphaerales archaeon TH5888
AACATCCTAGATGCAATAATGTTCGCATTAGGAGAAAATAGCCCTAAATTATTACGTGTTGATAAGTTTCAATCGCTATTTCATGATAGTGAAAATTCTTCGCATAGGCTAGTACGAGTAAATCTTAGTTTCGATAATTCCGATAGGGGAATCCCTATTGATATGGACACGGTTTCCATGAGTCGAGAAATGGAAGGTCAAACCGGAGAGAGTCAATATTATCTTAATGGTAAAAAGGTATCAAAGAACACTATTCTGGAATTATTAGAAATCATGGTTGCGGTTCCGAACAAACTTAACATTGTCCAGCAAGGGATGATAACAAGAATCTCTGAACTAAATTCTGAAGAGAGAAGGAAGGTTATTGAAGACATTGTTGGACTTTCATACTTTGACGACAAGAAGAATGAATCTATAAAGCAACTTGAAGAATCTGACAGGCGACTTGAAGTTGCACTTGCCAGAATGGATGAAATCAAGAAGCGCATAAATGAACTTGAGGCTGAAAGAAATGATCAATTAAGATATACCTTCATTGAGTCTCAATTGAAGAGATTCAAGGCAATTAAATATTCAAAGAAAATTAGATACTTGAAAGATGAGATAAATAATCGAAACAAACTGTTGGCTACGAATGATAGCAACCTTGATGTCTTGTCCAAAAACCGTGAAGAGCTAAGAAAGGAAATAGAAAAAATTGATCTAGAAAAATCAAGTTTCATGAATCAAGTTGATGCTTCAAACAAGTCCAAGGCCCATATTGATACAAAATTGACTGATGTCATTTACAACATTGAGAGGGAAAAGGCAATAATCAAGGAAGCAAAGTTACGCCTGGCATATATCGAGGAACGAGTTACGTTTATAGAATCGGAGGGGGGAAAAATTGAGATTGAATTTGAAAATTCAAATAAAACGCTATATGATAAAAAAAGTTTAAGCGAAGATAAGCGCTCACGTCTTGCTGAATTGAAAAGTGAATTAGAAATCCTCAACGCTAGAATTGATGAGATATCCTACCACGTGAACAGAAATAAGAAGTTAAGGGAGAGGCTTTTCCAAAAGAAATCAAAATTAGTCGGAATTGGAACTCGTCTCAATATTCTTATTGCAAGGCTAGAAGAAAGGAGAAAATTCAATATCAACAAGATAAATGAAAATACTTCATCAATAGAAATTATGAATAGATCTCTTGGTGAAAAGGAAATCGAGCTAAAAAGTTTGAATATGCAGACTTGTTACTCTGATTTAGATACAGAACGAAAACTACTTGATTATCTAAAAAATAAAAGTCAATTATTTATTGATGAAATTGGAGCATATGAAAATACAGTCAGCAAGGTGCAAAAATTTGCAGTCCCATATGAAGAAAAATATTCCATGGCAGTTCAGCTGTCAAATGAGGATTTTGCAATTGCTGATCTAATAAAAAACTCACAAGAATTCAAGGTCATTGGCATAGTAAGGGATCTTTTAAGATATGATGACGTGTATAAAAAAGCAGTTTTTGCAGTTGCTAAGGATTGGATGAAATGTTGTATTGTTCCTACTGTAAAAGAAATGATTCGTCTTGCCTCGTATATCAAGGAAAAAAATCTTCCTCGATTCAAAATTATTTCATCAGAGCTACTCAATTCTGTAAATAGAGAACAGGTTGAACTGAGAGGGTACGATTATATAGGAAACCTTGCAGATTTCGTGCATTCAAGCATTCCGAATCTGATTGATTTTATCTTTGGAAATGTACATGTTGTAAGGAATTCTAAAACAGCTTATGAATTATCCAAAAATGGATATAAATGCGTTACTATTGCAGGTGAGCTGTTTGAGCCACATGCAAACTCACTCTCATTGGATTTTGGTTCTAAAATATCGGATCTCACCAAGGAAATAATATTAAGTGATTCAATTGAATCATTACTAAAAAATTCCAAAATTCTATCAACGCATTTAGAAAACAAGAAAGCAGAATTGGAGAAAATTAACGACGATATTTTAGATAAAGAATTGCATGTTAGAGAATTAGAAAAACTTGTTGCAGAAAATAGCATTAATGTTAATCACCTACACGAAGTTACTTCAAGTTTGAAGACTGAAAATGAGAAATTAAAAGCGACTATAAGCTCTCTATCAGGAGAAATTACGGACATTGATACAGAATTGAGCAGAATTAAAAAAAGAGATGCAATCATTTCCACTTCTATTGCAAACTATTCAACAAGAATTCAATCAATAGGCGATGACAAAATTGATAAGGAATTGTCAGAGCTAACAGGCAAGAAGGGTGAAATCTTGAGAAAAATTGAAAACCTCGAGATTGAAAATAGAGAGATTATTACATTAATTACATCACTTGAAAATGGCATAGCCGCCGCAACTGAAAGAAAGAAGGAGATTTCTACTGAAAAAGAGAGTCTTCAAGCGGAACAAGTCGAGAGAAGAAACCAAGATGGATCTGCTATCCAAAGACTGGAACAATTTGAAAAAGAATTGATAGGCCTACGTGAAGAAGAACAAAAAATTATTGATGTGTCTGGCGATTCTTATTCCATATTACAGAATTATGAAAAGCAGATAAAGTCACTGGATGAGAAAGAAAGAAATCTGTATAGGGAGATAAACGGTATTGAAAAGGAATCAATTGCTATCAAGAAGGATATTTCTAATTTTACTGCACAAGAGTCACAGACAACGAATGACTTGGTGTGGCTAGGATTTAAGGAACTTTTAGAAATTGAAATTACTGATGTGGACATGCTGATATCAGAATTGACAAAAGAATATGATGAGCTAAAGACTAGACTTAACTTACGTGCCCATGAAACATATGTTCAGGTAATAGATGGTTACAGGGACATGTCTTCCCGAAAGAATTACCTTGAAAAAGAAAGAAACTCCATCGTTTTGTTCATCACTGAAATTGATAAGGAAAAGAAGGATGTGTTTATGGATGCCTTTAAAAAAGTAGATGATGACATCCGTAAAACGTTTGCAGAAATTGCAGGTGTCACTGCTTACCTTCAAATTGAAAATGAAGATATTTTCTCAGGTGGTCTGTTGTACCTTGTTCAATTTCAAGGAAAGCCGCCAAGAGAGTCGACTTCATTGTCAGGCGGTGAAAAGACAATGGCAGCAACCGTCTTTTTGTTGGCCCTTCAGTCTCTAAAGCCCTCACCTTTTTACCTTATGGATGAGGTAGATGCGCACCTTGACGCTCAAAATACTGAGAGGCTTTCAAAAGTCATGATGGATAGATCGGTTGGTAGTCAAATATTGATGGTAACATTGAAGGAATCCACAGTAGCAAAAGCATCACAGATATTTGGAATTTATCCAAAGGCAGGCGCCTCGCAAATTGTTCACTATAATAAC
>JAATVN010000080.1 GCA_014523595.1 Nitrososphaerales archaeon TH5888
CCTCTGACAAGTTTATAATCTGTGTATTTAGCTTCTATTTTTGAGACATTCTCATCTACATTTGCCTTGGAGACTTTTTTCTCAGCCATTTCTTCATACATCTTGATTATTTTTGAGGGCAATGATAATTCGTTCTCACAGTCACAAAATACAGGTCTTATCTGATTCATTTTGCTTGATATGCGTACTCTCAATAATTCAATTGGCAACATCTACAATTATTACCTCATATGGTGATACTTGTAGATCTTAATTATCTCTACCTAAATAATTCTTATTCTATGATGCCTGAAATTTAATTATTGGTGTAAGATGTAAGTGTAATTAGATTCAAATTCTAGGCTACTGAATCTGTAATGACCCACCCACCCTCCTATCAGTGTCTCAAGCCTTAAATGCAAAAGGCCTACATGATGTATAGAATGAGAAATAAAAAATCAACTTATTCAAATTCTCACATACAGGAAGAAAAGAAAGACGAATCTGAAAATATTTCTGATAATTATGCTGAAGATATTGTAGATAAACATGAGCAATTAGAAAAAGAAGATAATGATAATACCGTCATGAATACTGAAACGTCATTAACTACATTATCAGAACAATCTCCTATTAATGATCTTACTGCTCTTGAAATTCAAGACATTGAAGGGATAGGTCCTACAACTGCTAAAAAACTTAGAGAAGCAGGAATTTTTTCAGTTATGGATCTTGCTGTGGCTGGAGTTGAAGATCTAGCCGTAGATATTAATGCATCAAAAGAAAGTGCAGCTTCATTCATAATGGCAGCACAAAAACTGTTAAGAGAATCAGATGTTCTTGATAAAGAATTCATCACTGCTGATACGGCGCTTAAGAAAAGAAGATCGTTGTTACGATGTTCTACTGGTTCAAGTATGCTTAATGATCTATTCCTGGGAGGTATAGAAACGCAGGCAGTTACTGAACTTTATGGCGAATTTGGTTCGGGCAAATCACAGATATGTCATACTATGTGTATTACTGCAGGACAGGCAATAGAATCAGGTGGATTAAACAGTGGTGTTATTTATATTGATACTGAAGGAACATTTAGACCCGAAAGACTGGAACAAATATCTAGCAGTAGAAACATAGATCCGGTAAACGCACTGCAAAATGTAGCCGTGTGCAAAGTCTACAATAGCGCGCATTTAGAATTAATAGTTAAAAATCTTGGAAAATATGTAGATGATTACAAAGCAAAACTAGTAATCGTCGATAGTATAATTTCATTACACCGAGCAGAATTCTCTGGTAGGGGAACGCTTGCTGATAGGCAACAAAGACTTAATTCTATTATGCACAAGCTTCTTAGAATTTCAGAAATTTATAATATTGCAATAATAGTTACAAACCAAGTCCAGTCTGCTCCAGATACATTCTTTGGTGATCCGACAAAACCCACTGGTGGAAATGTAATTGGCCATGCTTCAACTTATAGAGTATATTTAAGAAAATCTGGTGAAAACAGGATAGCAAAAATGATCGACTCTCCATATCATCCATATAGTGAAGTGAGGTTTACCATCAATGAAAAAGGAACAGATAACATAGATGAGGGCAAAAAATCCAAAAAAGAATAATTCAATTTTTATTTTTACGATTAATCAGAAAAAATCAAGATATACAAGAAAAGTTTACAGGCAATGCATTAGAACAGGACCCGTATAACAACTCTCAATTGTTTTCAGGTTTGTGTTTATCATTATAATGCTGTAAATATTCAGACTCATTTTTAAATGGTTTATTACATTTACTACACATGACAGGTTCATCATTGTCATTTTCCATTTCTATTGTACCCAATACAACCAAATGGTGATTTAAGATTACGGTTGGTGCCTAGTCGGACGATCTCTCATTCTGAGTTAACCATTTTCTAACATGTTCATAAGATGAGGTGAGTTGCGGGATTGACAACTAGTCTACGGCAAAAGATATCTTAATACAGGTTCGATAGTTTGTTATTTTTCCTGAAGTGGGATCTATATTAGCAGTCATGTCAACAACTTCTATACCATGTATCCCATGTAAGGTTTTCTTTGCTTCATCTACTGCAACTTGAGCTGCATCTTCCCATCCCTTGTCCGAGGTACCTATTATTTCAATTATCTTTGCAACGTGATGAGTCATAATGAAGATAATCCACTGCACTGTTATAAGCTTTATAGAATTCAAAGAAACAAAACAAGAAAATTTAGAAAACAAACAAAACACAATCGGAAGGCAAGAATTAAAAGTGATGTTTACTAGATTTTGATATGAGCCAACACAAAAGTAGAAAAGCCAGTATTTCGGGAAATCTTCCTGTTTTGGCTCTCATTTATTTTATGTTGTTGGTAGTACTCTTAGCCCCTCAACTAATCAATGGATTCTCCATCTTTGCATATGATCTTAAGGAGATTGGCAATGCTTTATCTGAAGGCGGACAAATATGTCCGCTTGAATCTGAATGTGATAAACAGAAGGAAAATCAGACAGATGCTCATAATATGACCCAGAACGCTCCAAGTCCTGGAAATACAAATAACGAACAAAATTCAATAGCTAATTCAATGACAAATAATTCAAACCGTTCCCAAAATGAAACCAATTTAGCTAACGGTACTTTGTTTAACGCTGAAATCAAGAATTCAATTCAGGACACAATAAGTATTACAACTGATAAATCAACTTACAATCCAGGAGAAATAGTTAGTATCTCGATAGCCAATAATGGCTCAGAACAATTAACATTTCCAAATTCTGCATTGGGGCTCACCATAAGAAATCTGGCAACTAATGAGTTGTATCCAATTCTATCATCACAGGTAATTACAATTCTTGGTCCAGGTGATTCAAAATCCCTCAGGTGGGATCAAATGGGTATTGATGGAACTCAGGCACCTTCAGGGAATTATACTGCTTCTGTTAATTCAGATATTAATACCGCTGAAACCACTTTTTCAATTAG
>JAATVN010000081.1 GCA_014523595.1 Nitrososphaerales archaeon TH5888
ACAAGGACACGCTGGAAATTGACATAGAAAATAATCAAATTCATGACGTTACAAATGGAAAAAAATTCTCCATCTCTCCTTTTCCTCCATTGATAAAAAAAATAATTGATTGCGGAGGTCTGATGTATTATAAAGAATGAGAAAGAGAAAAGGTAAACTCGAAGAAATATTAAGCAAAGCAAGGTTTCATGATGATATCGATCTTTATCAAGTTTTATACCGCGATTTTGACAATATAGCATGTGTAACACTCAAAGAATTCATTTATCTATCTTCAAATTTTGAATCAATTCCAATTAGTAGAATAGTGAAAATAAAAAAGGGACCTGACGTGATATATTCAAAATCAAACTCACAAAAAATTTCATAATGCATATCTGACTGATAATTGCGCTTACTAGTTCACTCATTTTGTAGGTACCATCCTCTTGGTAGTAAAAGTTTCAAGAATGGTTTTTCTCCTATATGTGTCGCATATCGCCAGATCCTTTGATTTGCAAATTGGTCAAAATTATTGCTTATCATTTTTAATGCTCCCAATTCATTGTCAAGTAAATTCTTACTTGTCCAAATTGAATTTTGACACGAGAATTTACAATTACAATCAAGCTCCACACCTGTCTTGTTCTCTTTTATTACAGGATATGCACGACAAGATAATGGTCTAGTGTCATATATCATGCAATTAAAACCCCCATGTGGAGAGCGATTGTCAGTGTCTAGAAAGGGACAATAATCTCCATTGATTTTGCCCATAAGCTGATAGGCAATTACTTGGAGTGGACCATTTAGTTTTTTATTAAGACCAATACCTAATCTTGGCAACACAGTAATCTTGATTTTGTAAGATTCAGCTAGACTTTCAATCTCCTGTTTTTCTTCCGGTAAAAGAAGAACACCTATTTTTCCATACTCAACTGAAGGGAAATATTGACGATATATACAACAATCAGAACAATCCTGGACGCAATGAAATTCTCTAAGCATGTTGTGTATCTAAGTTCTTAATCAAAGAATTTTCAAAGCTATTACTTTCAAGCTCACTAATTTTTAGAAATTTTACATCATAAATAGTCTTCATTCTTTTAAAGATATTAAGTTCAAAAGTAGGATTATTGCTATGACCTTTTTCACCATTTTTCATTTTATCCTTGTCACTAATTTTATTTTCCAAAGATTTGTATAGTGCAAATCGCAATATTGTTTTTCGATCAAAATTTTTTTTAAAGCGAAGATAATTTTGTGTCAGCTGATTCTTCTTAATAAAACCGATACTTTCTTTTGAAAAAAGATTCTTTCCTCGCTGGTGGAGTATGAACCAGTAATAATCATTATCTTCAATAAACCTTAGAATTATTTGGTCATCTGGCCACCAGTGTATATCCTCATTCCATATTTTTATTGCCTTTTTTCTGTCGCTATAAAGTATCAAGATGTTCATGAAAATATCAGTGTATCTATATCCGACTCCCAAAAAGTCAGAAATCCATCTTTTCTCCATTTTTATCTATTTTATGAAAACCATAAAGTAAACTTATCTGACGAGTCCGAGTAATTATTCCTTACCACGCCAGAACCATTAACTCAGTTTGGAATGTGGGGCTTGATTGCCAAAGATCACTATCGGACAGCTACCTCGATATGAGATTTGAGACTTGCCTCAGAGGGATAACAAAAAGGTCATCGTTGGCAAGTGTTGTAGCTAGATAAACCATTTAATAATTTAAAGTTTAAGTATAGAATTTCATTAGAGGTTATGTTCTTTCAACAGCCTCAATGTGACATTCATGACCCCTATGGTTCTTATCCAGCTCTAAAGCTTCTTCATCTGTGATTGGGAATTTTTCATAGCTCAAATTTTCCTCACCTTCTTTTTCCAAAATAATCTGTTTACATTCATCACATATCAATTGGAGGAATATTTTGCCCACGTCTAAATCAATATAATAAGGATATTTAGACCATTGCCAAGCCAATCCAAGTTCGGCAATAAATTTTCAAAAAAAATCTAATACATATGAGTAGATTTACACTGATGTTTGAACATTCCTTTATTTTATTGACTTGGACACCATCTTATTTTGGTATCTTAAAAAGAGAAGATATGTGAGTAAAATAAAAACAGCAGAAGTTGAAACGTAAGCAATATCAATAAGATAGTCCTTCTCGTTAATTATTCTACATGGAAACTCGCCATTAGTACAGCCAGCCGCAAAAAAAATTAGATTCCAGATTGAGTGTGATACTATTGCGAACCACCCTTTTCCAGTAATCCAGGTTCTGAGACTTGCGAAAATAGACGGTGTTACAAATAGCCAGGTCAAATATGCAAGACTACTGACTTGTACTGTAGGGGTATTTAGAATGTGCAATGAAGCCCAAACAAGACCTCCTGCAAGAGTTACCAGATTATTTCCTGTCAGATAAAATGGTATCCCGAAAAACAACGTCTCTTCAAAGGGACCCGCAAAAATTACTGAGATCACAGTTAGCGGAATTGTAGGTTCACTATAGTCATTTACTACTATATCCACAACTATCGATCCTATCACCATAATAACAAATCCAATTAAGTGATAGAACAACACCATGATTGTTAGATAGTATATAGAATTTCGTCTGTACTTTGAAATCCATGTAATAGGATTAAAATCATTCTTCAAGTCAGAGTAAATCGTATTGTTTTTTGACAATTAGGGTGATAATGATGTGAAAAAGTTGATGATATTTACACGTTATGTCAGTTAAGATATTTATAATTAGAATTTACTTGCATTCATGAAATATTTTTTTCAAGCTCATCTATTGTACTTATGGGTAGAGAACAAGTAAAATCCTTACACACAAATGCAAATTCCTTATTGTTATTTTTAATCTCATTGTTATTGTTATTGTTCTTAATTGATTTATTCTTAAAATATGGATATCTGTCAAGTTCTGATAATGAAGTCTGATTAACAATTGCTGTAATCGCGTTTGGAAGGAATTTTCTGTTTACGTGATTCCCAAGTTCTGAATATTCTACGTTCTTGATTATAGATATTTCCAGTGGTGTCTTCATCCTCAAATATATTGCTGAGAGTAACTGACCAAATCCAAACGGGTTTCCTGCTGCTGGCTTTGACATCCTTTGAATCATTTGGTCAGCTTTTGCAAGAAGATCTTCATTTTGAGTGTAATAATATAACTTTATTAAATTGGAAGTGGCGACGGAATTGCCACTGGGAATCGCAAGATCGTAGTGATTCTTAGTTCTTACAATTAGTTTTTCGTTGTCATCTGGAGTGAAGAAAAAATCATTTGTTTCAGCATCCCAGAAGTGTTCGATCATTGAATTGGTATATTCTATAGCTCTTTCAAGATAGTAAGATTTTGAATCTATGCTAAATAAATTAATTAAAGCCTCCGCATAGAAAGCATAATCATCGAGATATCCAGAAATCTTTGAAACTTTGTTGAAAACTCTATTTAGTCTGTTACCACTAATTCTTAAATTATTTTCAATGAAACTAACTGCTTTTTGTGCATTTTCAAGGTAACTTAAATTGCCCGTTACTTTGTAGCCGCTAATAAATCCTGAAATCATCAACCCATTCCATGAAGTTAAAATCTTTCTATCTGTTCCTGGCTTAATTCTTTTTAGTCGGATTTGGTAAAGCTGTTCTAATGAGGATTCGATCTTTTCGTTTATCCACTCCTGAGACTTCGAATATCTTTCTGACAGTCTTTGAACAGAAGAATACTTGTTTAAAATATTTCTCCCTTCAAAATTACCTCCTTGAGTAACTCCAAAGCGATCCGCAAATATCTCAAAGACGTCCTGATCCAATATTTTTTTGAGCTCCTTGTACGACCATAAATAATATTTTCCTTCCTCACCTTCAGAGTCTGCATCCTGTGAGGAGTGGAATGCTCCCTCATTTGACGTCATCTCTCTTTGCACATATCTGAGAATTTTTTCAAGAACATTCGAATAGTTTGGATCCGAACTTATCGAATATATTTCAGAATAAAGTGTAGAAAGAAGGGCATTATCGTAGAGCATTTTTTCAAAATGTGGCACTAACCATTTCTGATCAGTTGAATAACGTGCAAAACCTCCTCCAACGTGATCATGTATTCCTCCTGAATCCATCTTATCAGCCGTAAATAGAACGAAATCTTTGTACTTGGTAATTCCTGAATAATCAAAAGCTCTTAATAAGAATAGTAAATTTGATGCATTAGGAAATTTTGGAGCACTCCCGAACCCTCCATACAGGTTATCAGCTAATTGCAGTAGAGTTACTGCTGCTTCATTTATTATTGTTTTTTCTAATTTTGTATCTGTATCTGATACTATATCACTGGAAGATTTCCATAGCGCAGTAACAAATTCTTGACTGGAAGAAATTACTTCATTCCGTTTATTTTTGTACCCATCAGCCAATCTTAATAATATTGTTCCAAATCCCGGTAAACCATGTCTACTTTCCTTTGGAAAATATGTACCGATATAGAAGGGTCTTTGATCAGGAGTTGCAAATACTGATAGGGGCCAACCGCCAGTACCTGTATACATTTGGCATGCTCTCTGATAAATATCATCAATATCGGGTCTTTCCTCTCTGTCTACTTTAATGTTTATAAAATGTTCATTCATGATTTTGGCAATTTCGTTGTCTTCAAATGATTCATGAGCCATTACATGACACCAGTGACATGAACTGTATCCAATACTCAAGAAAATTGGTTTGTCTTCTTTCTTTGACTTCTCTAGGGCATCTTGATTCCAGCCGTACCATTCGACAGGATTATACGCGTGCTGAAGAAGATAAGGACTAGTTTCATTGATAAGGCCATTGGGTTTTTTTTGACTATTTTGAATATTACCCACAAATGCATATTTGTGAATATGA
>JAATVN010000082.1 GCA_014523595.1 Nitrososphaerales archaeon TH5888
ATAACGAACTCCTGAAGACCTCGAAGCTAAATTTATTCATACTGTAGCCATTTTTCTATAAATTTCCTGCAGTGAAAAATAGACTATATTCAACGGGGCATTCTACTATTTTTCTGAGTAGCTTACCAATCTTCTAACTGGACACACTATATCTAGGATGGTGGATAAGCTGTAAAAGTTTCAAATCCAGAAAGTGTGAAAATTGGTTTCGGGATATACCTAAATTAGATTCGTACATGAGACTCAAAAATGAAATTCAACTGCTAGAGATTGCCAAACACAATGCAAATTCACAATTGAGCTCTTTAAGAACCCAAGTAGCTGAACAGCATAGCGCACTTGAATATTACAATAGGATATCAGAGAAGAAAAACGAACTTATTGTTTTGATATATTTGCAATATTTGCCTTTAGATTCGAGACGCTTCTAGCATACATAAAAGCACTCAAAATAATCACAATTAGAATAACGGGCGCAACAAGATTCTGGTAATTGATATTCAACCCAACATTTGATGTCGTGGTTGAGATAGGACTCTCAGCTGGTTCCTGCTTCCGCTGTTGAGTAATAGGTCCGACGTTAGGTTCTATCATCCCAATTGAGTTTCCTCGTTGTTCAGCAAACCAAATGTTTCCATCTGAATCGGAAGTAAGCCATTGAACAAATGGTGCAGGCGTTTCAAGCGTTACTTCTTTGATCTTTGATTTTTGAGTATCGATCACTGCAATCTTGTTTATTGTATGTTCTGCAACCCATAAATTGCCATATTTATCAAATGCCATTCCGAATGGCAATCCTGATTCATTGATTATTGGCAAGTCAGTAAATGCTTTTGTTAATGGATTAAAAGAAGTTATTCTGTGACCATCATGTTGTGAAATATAAATTTCCCCACTAGATTTATCAATCAACAACGCAGTTGGGCTTAATAATGATTTGTTACCGCTGGGTGAATACTCAGTTATAGAATAGTTGTGAGCAGGATCAATTTTCACTAGCTTTCCTGCTTCGTCAGTTACCCATATTAAATTATTGACTGGGTCGGATACAATAGCAAATGGACGTGCTTTTTTATCGTTGATAAGTAATTTCTGAGTTACGTTACCTACTTTTGGATCAAAGATCATAACCTCTCCTGATCCCGGTGAAGTTATCCAAAGTTTGTCGTTTGAATCTATTGCAATTCCTGATGGAGTCACATATGTGGGAAAGGTAAATTGCTTATTAAGATTTGTAGAAGGATCATAGTTGCCTATAGTTTTTGTAAGAGGATCTACATACCACAAACTATTCTTTGAATCCATTGCCATCAAGGTCACGATACTTGTGCCATTAATTTTGTGTTCAATATAATGTCCCCTGTTAATGTCAAATGCAAAAATGCGACCGCTTCCAATAATGGTATCACCAAACCAGACATAATTTCTAATTTTGTCATAAATCGGATATAATGGTTGAATAGTAGTATTGGATATTGGATATTCAGTTACGTTGAATATTAGCTCATCAAAGTTAGGTTTTACTAGCAGGTCATCAAATGATGCAACAATACCAGACATATTTTGCTTTATTGGAATGCCCTGGACTTCCATATCCCATAGTCCGGGTATACCAAACGAAGCATTAGCCGAGAACACTCCTGTTGATTGCTTTTCTAGATCTATTGTAATAGGACCGATTGATTCTTCAATTTGTCGGTATTTTATTTCAGCTGATTGTACTTCAATGGGTTTTCCATTCACATCCAAAAAGGACACTTTAAAATTATTATTCCCAACCTCGAATGGAGTTATTGACAAACCAATTTTGGTATCATTATCAACGAATCGAGTTGACTCATAATGTTCGATCTCAATTGACTCAGCAGTCCTTGCTTGAGACAGATTCTGCATTTCACTTTCCGGAACTCCAGTATTTACCAATAGACCGACGCTAAGAACGAGTGCGATTCCAAGAATCGATTCAATCACTAGGGCCCTTCTGAAGTTAACGATGGTGGATTCTGCTTTTCTTTCACTTTCTGATTCTCCGTTTGGTAATTCATAATTGCTAGGTTTGATACCAACAACTTGAGCTGCTTTCAATAAATCAACAACCCGATTGTAAATAAATATACTGCTATACCCTCCCAAAATAACCATTAATCCTGCTAGTGAAAGCTTTGCGATCAAAAAGGTACCATATAATGAACCAATAACCAAACTCAAATTATCTTCAAGCATGTACAATAGGAATGGACCAGTAATAATTAATATACTCAATAATGTTACCACTAGAGTGGAATATCTAGGAATCCATACTGACAGTGTCGCCAACTTGTAATAAAAGTTCATTTTTGACGCTTTTAGTATTGGAATCAGAACAAATGCAAGATAAAAGGTGCCACCGATCCATATCGAGGCTGTCAAATTATGTACAAAATCGATCAATAATGGCATTAGTTGTTTACTTGAAGCTCCGTGCCCAATCAGGCTGGTTGTAGCCAGTAATATTATGCCTATTGTCAGAATTCCTATGCTTTTCAATCTAGAGAACGCGTGAGATCCTTTTTTCCTAAATTGTCTGTATTCATACAAAGACAGGCCAAAAATTATGAATGATATTAGTGATCTTTCTAGCAGCACGGCCCCAAACCTCGTTCCAAGTACATCAATCACACTTCCGTTAATTGCAATTGCCTGAAAATATAAAATAGCAAAGTTCGAAGAAACTAATATTATTGAGGCAACTACATAATAAATTGCTAAATTTTTGTTTACTATATGTCTAATTTGAGATGTTGATTCAGTGAGAGAAGAGATCCTTGATAATGGTCTCCACATCCAAAGGCTCCCAAATGCTGCTCCGACAATCATTACCTGGGCTAAAAGAGTAGGAAATCTAGCCATTGCTTCTGGCAAGTAAAGCGTAGAGGATGGGCCGGTACTAGATACGTTTGTGGGTAGTACCGCTTGTCCAATAGCAAATACAAAAGCATTATCCGTAACATGACCGTCAATTTGAGACAAAACATTTGTTGATACAGTATAGGTACCGTCTTTCAATAGTGGGACAGAAACTGTCAATTTAGATTCATCGTTTTGCAGGTAACGGACATCCCCTTTGTCTACCTGTTTTCCATTCGAGTCCAATACCTTTAGATTACTGTACCGCAAGTCAACAGGTTCGCTAAAGAAAACATCTATTTGTTGTGGAGATGCCGCTATGGATACTGATTGTGAGGGACTGCTATTGATAACAAAAGCATGTCCAAAAGACGTGTGAATAGCTCCGAACCCAATGAGGATAGCCATACATAATACCAATACTAAGGACAAATTTTTATGAGAATATGAAGAAATTGAATAGAAAGGGAAATTAAGAATCAATATAACTCCACGGGAATAATGATGATTTGATTATTTTATTATTCCCTTTTTTCTAGTACACTAATCGAAAATAGAGGATAAAGGATATAACATGTATGAAGATTTAGTTTAGTCTATATGGAAATGAAAGGTATTATTATGTTTGTAATTGGTTCTTTTCTGCTATCCTCTGCAGTTTTTACAAATTATCCCGAAACTTCGTTTGCACATACTAGTAAGACTTTTGGGAATACAACCATTGATGCTGGGTGGCTGTCAGAACCACCTCTCTCCTCTGATTTGAACAGTATTGTTATACAAGTTAGTAAGGGAACTAGTGGTGAACAAACACCTGTTGTTAACGCGTTAGCTAATCTAACATTATCTGCTAAATATGGTACGATAACAAAACAATTAGACTTTCAGCCATCTCCAACGACAGATGGTGGATATGAAGCTAAAATACTTCCTACAAGGGTAGGACCATATAATTTGATACTTCAAGGTGATGTAAAGGGACAAAAAGTTGACAGCGAATTTAAGATTGAAGATGTAGAATCAAAATCAATTTTTTCCTTCCCTGACAGTTCGATTGACTCTACCAATACTAATAACATAAATCAGCAAGTTCAGGACGGAATTAGTAGGTTGTCAAATGACATTCAAAAAAGTAGAGACGATCTTAATATGTCACGAAATGAAATGGCCGATATTCAACAATCTCTTGGTGGATTGCAAAAGGATTCAGGTATTTCATATTTGATATTATTGACTACTCTTGGAATAAGTATTGCCGGAATTGTAATGGCAGCATATCTGTTTACCTTACTGCGATTTAGAAAGGGAATGGTAGGCGGCCC
>JAATVN010000009.1 GCA_014523595.1 Nitrososphaerales archaeon TH5888
AGAAAATTTTGAATACAACAACTTGACTGAGTTGATAGAAGGTTTCGCAAAACAGAAACGAACGTTGAGAATTTCATCTGAATATCTGACTACTACTTCGGCTCGCATACGTTCTAATAAATCATATCAAAAATATTATGGTGATATCCGTCCGATGATTATTACACCATGGATGAGGATAGGTGAAAATAAAATGGTTGAAATCTTTCTATCCTTTGGTGCCACTGAGGCCAAACCCCCCGAAGATGTTGATGCTATTTGTGATATTACAGAAACAGGTACTACACTCGTTCAAAACAACTTAAAACTTATTGAGACACTTGGTCATTCGAGTGCTCAATTAATTGCAAACAAGAATTCTTTAGAAGACAAAATAAAGTCTGAAAAAATTGCGGACATACTAGCCCTTATCAAGGGAGTTGTGGAAGCAAGGAAAAAACTTCACATTTTTGTCAATGTAAAAGAAGAGAACCTACAGAAATTGTTGGACAGTCTTCCTGCCCTAAAAAGACCTACAATAAGCAACTTAAGTGAAGAAGGTTGGTTTGGTGTTAATACGGTGATAGATAAAAACGAGTTCATAAAGATTGTTCCAAAGTTAAGAAAGATAGCTCAAGGACTTGTTGTGATGCAGCCAAAACAAATCCTCCCATTAGAGGAGTTAAAACAGGTCATGAATCAGTGATAAAAAAAATAAGAGTAGGAAACGCAATCAAAGAAGCAAAGATCATTCGTGGTTCAAATCGCATACCTCAGAAGAGCGTTATTGTTGAAAAGATAATTAATGATGTTATCAAATTTGGGGACAATGCAATAATAAAATATACTAAAAAATATGATAAAGTAAAAATCGATTCTATTCTTGTTGATAAAGCGGAATTAAGAAAAGCCTACAAGGAGGTAACTACGAATCAATTGAATTCCCTTAAGAAAAGTAAAAAACTTCTTGAAAAGAATGAAAAAATTCTTCTAGAACGATTGACAGGAATCACATTATCAGAAGATGGAGTAAGAATTGAGAAAGCTCTCAAACCTATAGACAGTGTTGGTTGTTATGTCCCAGGAGGACGAGCACGGTATCCAAGCACGTTGATGATGTGTGTTGTTCCTGCAATAATTGCAGGCGTAAACAGGATATCTGTAGTAAGTCCTCCCATGAAAGATGGTAAAATTGATCCTGTCACACTTGTGGCTGCCGATATCTGCGGTGTAGACGAAGTCTATAGAGTCGGTGGTGCCCAAGCAGTGGCAGCTCTTGCATATGGGACTAAAACAATAAGCAAGGTTGATAAAATCGTCGGACCCGGAGGTTTATTTGTTAACATTGCAAAATTTCTTGTTAGCAATAAGATTGCCATTGATATGATAGCAGGTCCAACCGAACTTTTAATATATGCAGATTCGAAGTCTGATCCCAAATTTGTAGTCAGGGATTTGATATCTCAGGCAGAACACAGTACGGATACCATTTGTGGTGTCGTTACTACTTCAGAGTCTTTGGCTGCAAAATTAGAAAGTGAAATTACGAGGACATTGAATAGTTCCCTGCCAAGATTGGAAATTGTATCAACCAGTTTCAAGAAGAATGGATTCATTGCACTGTGTAAAAACGAGGAGGACGCGATATCATTTATTAACGAATTGGCCCCAGAACATCTTGAAGTCTTATCGGAAAACCCTATTAAAATAGCTTCTAAGGTAAAAACTGCAGGTATTGTCTTACTGGGCAAGTACAGTCCATCATCTGCAAGCGATTATTGTCTTGGATCAAATCACGTGTTACCTACTACAGAATTTGGCAAATCAAAATCTTCATTATCTGTACTTGACTTTGTAAAATTAGTTAACCACATTACAGTAACAAGAATGGGCCTTCAATCGGTTCAAAAATACATAAAGGAATTGGCCTTCGCTGAAGGTTTACCAAATCATTATTATGCAGTAGAAGAGAGGTTTAGAAATTGACAGATTGGTTAATGAAAGAAATGAAGAAAATTTCTATGATTGAAAAATATGCAATACCCTCTGAAAGTAATTATTTTAAATTGGACGCAAATGAAAATCTTGTTTTAGATAAGGATTTTCTCACCAAGATTTCACTAGAGAGTTTAAAAAAAATTGATCTGAGAAAATATCCTATTGATCTTTATGAACGACTATACAAGAAGCTATCTCATTATCTGAAGATAAGTGAAAAATCACTAGTGTTGGGTAGTGGTTCTGATCAAATTATAGATTTGCTTTTGACGCTGATTGGAAGAGGGAAGAGGTTAACATCGATATACCCTACTTTTTCCTACTTTAAAACAAGGTGCCAGTTGCATGGAGTAGCGTTTTCTGAAATAATGTTATCATCAATTGATAACGCTCTTGATATAGAGAAATTTATTATCGATGCTAAAAAATCTCATGTTATATATTTGAGTTCTCCAAACAACCCTACGGGAAATCAATTTGAGAAATCTAAAATTTTTGATATTTTAAGTTCCTTGAAAAATAATTTGGTAATTGTAGACGAGGCATATGTTGAATTTGCAAAATATTCCTTAATTAAATATGTGAAGGGATATCCAAATCTAGTAATTCTTCGTACATTTTCAAAGGCATTGGGGTTGGCAGGTGCTAGGGTAGGTTATATGGTGGCAAATGATGAGCTTGCAGATTTATTTAGAAATAGGATTCAGTTACCATATGCAGTAAATAGCCTCTCACTTGCTATTGCAATTTCACTTATCTCTAGTCCTAAAAAAGTAGAAGAAAGCATATCATTAATAAAACGTGAAAGAGAAAGGCTCTACCAAAGTCTCTCAAAAATCAAAAACATAGATGTTTACAAGTCAGATGCAAACTTTCTTTTCATAAAATGTAACACAAAATATTGGAGAATCGTTGAGGCACTAGAAAATTCAAAAATAATAGTAAAGTCGTTAGGTAACATCAATAACTACGGAAACTGTATTAGAATGACGGTGGGTACAAAAAAAATGAACGATAAAATATTGTCAACAATAAAAGATATTCAATAAAATCAAAGTAGATTCGATTAGAATGAATACAAATGCATGTATTATTTTTGATATCGATGGTACGTTAATTGATACCAGAGAATCTTACAACAAGACAATAAAAAAAACAGTCCAATACCTCGTTAATTATGTCAATCCAACCAAAGGAAATATAGGAACACTGGTCAGTGATGATCTGATTTTCAAATTCCGGAAATCTGGAATGTTTAACAATGATACTGATACGAGCTATGCATTTATTCTGGGTATACTATTTGGACCGTCCAAGACTTCTGATTTACATTCTTTTATAGAAAATATTACAAGCAACGCAACTTCAAATGGAATAAAGTCCGTGGAAAATTATCTTCAAAGCTACTCGAAAAACCGTCTGATGCGGATCAAGAAAGTATTAAGGTATCCTGGAGATATTAACAGAAGCATTTTAAGTCGAGTCTTTGACGAGTACTTTTACGGGCCCCAATTGTTTAAAAAACAACACAGATCAATTGCTAAATTTTATTCTGGGAAGCCTCTAATTGAAAATGACAAACTTTTAGTTAGAAATTCAACTATGAAGAAAGTATCGAATATTTTTGATAAAAAGGTAGGAATTGTTTCTGGCAGGAGTAGAATAGCTGCTGAGTATTCCATGAAGTCAATGTTTAAGTTTTTTGACATAAACGGGTCAATTTATTTAGAAGACGAAAAAAGAGAGATGGGTAAACCAGACCCTTCGGCTTTGATAAAATCCGTAAAAATTTTTGGAGTCAATAATGCTTTTTATGTTGGAGACTCTGCAGAGGATTTGTTCATGGTACAGAGAGCAAGAAAAATATCCAATCTGGACATTAAATTAATTGGAATATGTGCCTCTAATGCAAGATCGAATCAAATAAGGAACCTATTCAGGATTAATCGAACTACTTTAATAGTCAAAAACGTTAACGAATTACCGAACATATTAAATAAAGTTAGGACCCAATTTTAGATCCCAATTGTCAGATACTGATAAGGCTAGGACTGCATCGATGAGCAGAAGTACATCTGAAACAACAATAAACCTAAATGTTAATCTCGATGGTGAGGGTAAAGCACAGATCACTAGTGGATTAAAATTTTTAGATCACCTCATAACAACATTTTGCAAATACAGCCTTGTTGATATTGAAGCTGAGGTTAAATCTCACGATTCGATTTTACATCATTTGATAGAAGATATTGCTATTTGTATAGGGCAGGGATTGGATAAGGCATTAGGAAATAGAGCCAGAATCATGAGATTTGGATATGCTATTGTTCCTATGGATGATTCGAGGAGCAATTCAGCAATCGATCTGGTTAAGAGACAATTCTCTAAATTTGAATTAAAGTTAGAAAGGAATGAAGTGGAAGGCATTGTAAAAGAGGATATTGAACACTTTTTTAGATCATTACTGCAAAATCTTGTTGCCTGTACACACATACTGGTAGAATATGGAGAAGATGATCATCACAAATTAGAGTCTGCCATGAAGAGCTTTGCTATTGCGTTTAGAAATGCTGCAGCAATTGACCAAAGGAGAAAAGGATTGCCTAGTACTAAAGACATGATGTAAATGACAAAGATAGCTATTTTTGATTTTGGAGCAGGTAATCTATTTAATTTGCACCAATCCCTCCTTAGAAATGGTGCGCATACCGTAGATATCGTAAGGACTCTAAATGAATTGGAAAATTATGATGGATTGGTTTTACCAGGAGTTGGTAACTTTGATAGCGCTATTAGTTCTATACAAAAAGATTCAATATCACTAAATGCCGCAGTCGATAGTGGGATGCCAATACTTGGCATTTGTCTTGGTCTTGAAATGTTATTTAATAAAAGCGAAGAGGGAATTCTTGATGGGCTTAAAGTGTTAGATGGCGATGTTTTGATGCTTCCAAAAACAAAAGTCAAAGTTCCTCACATAGGTTGGAATAATTTAAGAATTGTTAAAACAGAATGTAACCTGCTGAAAGGTATTCCGCAAGATTCTTGGGTGTATTTTGTTCATTCGTATCATATCGAGCCCCAAGATGAAAATCTAATTGCGGCAATAACTGACTATGGTTCTACATTGCCTGTTGTAATAGAACGCTCAAATCTTCTTGGTACCCAATTCCACCCTGAAAAATCCGGAAAAATTGGAGCCCAAATTATGAAAAATTTTGTCAATATTTGTGAAAAAAACGAATGAAGGTACTAGCGGCAATAGACATAATGAATGGGGATGTAGTTAGGTTAACGAAAGGAGACCAATCAACCAAAAAAGTATATAGCAATGATCCCGTTCAGGTTGCAAAAAAATGGGCAAAGGACGGAGCAGACATGTTACATATAGTTGACCTTGATGCTGCATTTGGTAATGAAAGTAGTAATCTTTCAATAATCTCAGAAATATTGCATTCTGTGAATATTCCAATTCAGATTGGAGGCGGTATTCGCAATACTGAAATTTTTGAAAAGATTGTTAAAATGGGATTTTCAAAAATTGTGGTTGGTACTATGGCTTATCGAAATCTAAATGAATTGCGTTTACTCAGCAAAAATTATGGTGACAAGATTGTCATTTCACTTGACGAAATAAATGGAAAGGTAATGATCGAAGGTTGGAAATCCTCGTCGGATTATAAAGTTGAGGATGCGATAAACAAGTTCAATAAGCTTGGAATTAGCAATTTTCTCCTGACCAGTATTATTAAAGACGGAACTCTTTCAGGTCCAGACATTGTCACTTTAAATAGAATTAATACAGATAGAAGATCAAAGATAATTGCTAGTGGAGGAATTTCAAGCTTGGTAGATGTGTTAAGGGTTCGATCAATTGGATGCGATAGTGTTATTCTTGGTAAGGCATTGTATGAAGAAAGATTGGATATAAAAAAGGTGAAAGCAATAGCATAATGCCATTATCAAAGAGAATCATCCCATGTCTTGATGTCGATAATGGAAGAGTGGTTAAAGGAATCAAATTTCGAGGAGTAAAGGATGCAGGAGACCCAGTTGAATTAGCCAAAAAATACAGCGACCAAGGAGCTGATGAACTTGTCTTCCTTGACATTACAGCTTCAAAACAGGACCGTGAAATAATGAAGAGCATGGTTAGAAAAGTAGCCAGTGTGATAGACATACCTTTCACGGTGGGAGGTGGAATTAAGACGCTCTCAGATGCACGAGAGATTCTGCTTAATGGAGCAGACAAAGTTTCCATTAATACTGCTACGGTCAAAAACCCTGAATTGGTAACAGATCTCATGAAAATTTTTGGGAGACAATGCGTTGTAGTTGCGATTGATGTCAAGAGAAATTATGATGTTGACGAAAAGCATACAGTAATGCATGGACCTGATAAGGATTTTTATTTTGAAGTTATGATATATGGTGGATCCAAAGGCACAGGTATTGATGCTATCCAATGGGCAAAAAGAGTAGAAGAGCTTGGTGCCGGCGAAATACTATTGACAAGCATAGATGCAGATGGTACTAAAAATGGATACGATATTGAATTAACAAATACAATATGCAGTAATGTGAGAATACCTGTTATTGCATCAGGCGGTTGTGGCTCTTCAGATCACATGGTTGAGGCATTTAAGAAAACTGATGTGGATGCTGTTCTGGCAGCTTCGATTTTTCATTATGATAAATTGACACTTGATAAGGTTAAGAGATATTTGGCTGATAAGGGAATTAAGACCAGATTATAGCAATAAAAGCTTATTCAGTTTATTTGAATTATGTATAGAACTAAGGTAACAAAAAAATAGTCGATATCAGCGCAATGCGAGTGCAAAAATAAATATGCCTGCAATCATTTCTATGGTCAAGAAATAATCCTTAATTTTCTTTATCCTGCTAGCTTTTACTTTCCTGAATCCTCTTATAATATGTTGATCACGTATAGTAACAAGTGCATACAATCTGGTGAGCGCCATCAAGAAACTTACACCTAGATATACTGGAAGAATGAAAAGGTCGATTGGATTGCGTCTTAAGTGTGGAAAAATTTTGACGGTCCTTCCAACTAGCCATAAAATAATAATTGAAATGGCTAATCCCCAATGGTTTTCAATAATGGCAATGGAGAGAAAGACTGGGCCTAATAATAGCGTAAACACCGAAATAAAACGATCTATCATGGAAAATGCAAGGTAAGGACATTTCCATACCCATCCACTCCATAAACTCTGGAAATCAGAGTTATGACTGTTCCTAGCCCACCTAATTCGTTGTCTTATAAACTGGTCAAACTCTGGAGAAGCAGATGAATATATTACTGCAGAACTCTGGTAATACGTCTTCCATCCTTCTTGTTGAATAAGTCTTGTAAAGCATTTATCTTCGCCGGACTCTTTTTTTCTGCCAAGTATAAATTCATTTAGAAAGAGATTCATCTTGGGTAATAGAATTTCCCTTCGATATAATGCAGTTTTTCCGCTCAAACAGGAAAGAGCTTTTCCTCCTGCAGTCTGTGCTGGCATATCAAGATAGTTTCGCATATCCCAAAAGATATCAGTCATCTTTTGCCAGATTGTTCTTCTTTCAATAGGATGAAATCTAGGAGTGACTCCTCCAATTTTTGGATCAACCTGTAATGGCCGCAATGCATTTTCCAAGAAATTTGAATCCCACATTGTATCACTGTCTGTTAAAGCAAGAATCTGCCCTTTTGATTCTGATATACCATCAGCCAGGGCGGCTCTCTTACCAGGTTTTGAAGTCACTATCAGCCTAAGATTACTCTTGCCTTGTTGAAATTCCTTGAATTCAGCTACGCATCCTGTATCAGATTTATCAATAATTGCAATTATCTCTGCAGGCTTATTTTTCCACCATGATTCCAAAGATCGCCTAAAAATTTTCCGGTCTTCATTGTAAACAGGTATAATTACCGACACGGTAGGAGCGTCTGTGGCTTTTGAAATACCATTGCTTGATTCTGGTGTTATTGGATAATAAAAAGTTGAAACTATTTTCTTGATGAACCATACTGTCCATCTCCAAATGCCGATTATCCCCAGTGGGATGATTAGCCAATAATCGTATAATGAACTTGGAATGAAATTTCTAGATATATAATTTTGGAGGCCGCTGAATTGGTAAAGGATATCATTTATGTCGAACCAAAATGGTGACATAACAAGTGAAACTACAAACCCAATAAGTATTAGGTCAAAAATAATGTTGCCAAAAATTCCGCCGTGCTTTTGAAGCGCTTGGTGGCTGTAAGAGTTCACTGGTTAATCTCCACTTCCATATTATTTATTAGTAACTTTTATTACGAGATAGAAGTTAATGACGTAAGATGGTTATTGTTAATTCTTACTATATTTCTTACTCGAAAATGAAAAGGAATTATATAAATATGATTAATTATAACCCCCCTATAATAAAGAGGGATTTTGCACGAGTAAGATAAGTATTATTGGTTCGGGCGTAGTAGGCAGTGCAACGGGCCAAGGATTTCACAAGCTAGGTCATGAAGTAATTTTTTATGACATTTCAAAGGAAAAGCTCAGAACTTTAAAGAATAATGGATACAAGGTAGCAGATGATCTTGGTGATGCCTTATCACGAACAGATATTTCTTTTGTATGTGTGAATACTCCGACTCATAATTCCCAACAAGATCTTTCCCAAATACTTTCTGCACTGTATCAACTTGCAAACTATCTAAATTCCTCCGATAAACGTCATTTGCTGGTTTTCAGGAGCACAATGTTGCCTGGAACTATGCGCAGCGTAGTGCTGAACTATCTCGAAAAGAACTGCACCAAAAGAAGGGGAATTGACTATGAGATTGCCTACAATCCAGAATTTCTGAGACAAATTTCTGCATTGGATGATTTCTTTAG
>JAATVN010000083.1 GCA_014523595.1 Nitrososphaerales archaeon TH5888
GATAGAACCTCAAGACGACCCAAAGCGACAGAATGAAGAATTAAATTTAGTCCTTCCTTCCAGCCCACACGAGCCATATGATATGCACGAAATTATTAGGAAAATCGTTGATAATTACGATTTTCTTGAGGTCCAGAGACACTGGGCAAAGAACATCATAATAGGATTAGCAAGACTTGATGGCAATACTGTTGGCATAGTGGCTAACAATCCTCAGGTTCTTGCAGGGGTACTTGATATTGACTCTTGCGATAAAGCTGCGCGGTTTGTTAGATTCTGTGACTGTTTTAATATCCCTCTAATCGCATTTGTTGATGTCCCTGGTTTTCTACCTGGAACCTCTCAGGAGTGGGGAGGAATAATAAGGCATGGAGCAAAGCTTCTGTACGCTTTTTCGGAAGCTACCGTTCCGAAATTTAGTATCATAACGCGTAAAGCTTACGGTGGAGCTTATTGTGTATTAAACAGCAAGCATATAGGAGCGGATTATAACTTTGCATGGCCTAGCGCCGAAATTGCGGTTATGGGTCCAGAAGGGGCTTGTAACATAATCTTCAAGAAAGAAATATCCGAATCACCAACACCGGATCAAAGAAGAAAGGAGTTTGCTGAAGACTATAGGATTAAATTCTCAAATCCATACGTAGCTGCATCCCGTGGATACATTGATGATGTAATAGAACCAGAACAAACACGTCCTAGATTGATATCTTCTCTCAAGTCAATATATAAAAAAAGGATCGGCAGGCCGCTCAGAAAACATGGTAATATTCCTGTTTAGGTCTATTTATTTTGTTCCTTTGAAGAGTAGCCAAACCCGTACAACATAATTTAAATCTGGAACTCCATTACTGCTACTTCTAAATTACTTATGAAATCTGTAAATGATATAATTAAGAAACTATTTTTTAAGGGCTTTGACAGAAAATATTAAAACATGAAGCTACTTATCGCAAACAGGGGAGAAATCGTATCAAGAATAGTCAAGAGCTGTAGGAAACTTGACATAATTCCTTGCGGGGTATATTCTGAGGCAGACAAAAATTCTACTTATGTGAAATTCCTTTACGAAGCCCAGAACATAGGAGGATTGGCTGCAAGTGATAGCTATCTGAGAATGGACAAGATAGTAGGGGCCGCCTTGCAATTGGGGTGTGATATGATTCATCCAGGCTATGGATTTCTTGCTGAAAATCCAGAGTTCTCTGAAGTTTGCAAAAGAAATGGCATCATTTTTGTCGGCCCCTCTCCACAAGTTTTGAAAATTTCTGGTGATAAATTGAGAGCTAAACAAGTTGTTTCCAGAATAGCGCCTGTCTTAGAGGCAAAAGAGGTTTCCACGCAAGAAGAGGCCTTGAAGGTAGCCAAGGAAATTGGATATCCCGTTATATTAAAGGCCGCAAGGGGCGGAGGTGGGAGAGGGCTTAGAATTGCTAGCTCGCAAGAGGACATAAGTAAGGTCTTTGAATCATCTAGAAAAGAATCGATGATTAGCTTTGCATCAGACCGCCTGTTTATTGAAAAATATTTGGAACATCCTAGACACATAGAAGTCCAGATTCTTGGAGACGGTCAAAATATAATCAATCTTGGAGAGAGGGAATGTTCTATTCAACGGCGCCATCAAAAGCTGATAGAGGAAACACCGTCGCCGGCCCTGACAAAAGAGATGAGACAGAGAATCACTGACACCGCAACTGACATAATGAAAGAAATGAAATATGATAATGCAGGAACGGTCGAATTTCTGTTTAAGGACGAGCAGTTTTATTTTATGGAGATTAACTCTAGGATTCAGGTAGAGCATCCCATTACTGAGCAGGTTACAGGTATCGATCTAATTGAGCAACAGCTAAATATTGCATCGGGAACTGGTCTGACAATAAAACAAGAAGATGTAAGGCCAAGAGGGCATGCCATAGAGTGTCGAATTAACGCAGAACATCCCTTAACGTTTATACCTTATGGAGGTACAATAAAATCTTTTGTTCCTCCCTACGATACAAAAAATGTAAGAATTGACACTGCATTGTCCTCAGGTAGCATAGTACCACCATTTTACGATTCGTTAATAGCAAAACTCATATGTTTTGAAGATAGCCGAATCGGAACAATTGAAACGATGAAGCGTTCTCTCTCTATGTTTAGAATTTCAGGAATTCCGACCACAATACCTTTTCATATCTCCGCTCTAAATGATACAAGATTTATGGAAGGAATGTATGACACGTCTTTTGTTGATGAATTAACTCCATTTTCATTGAAGGATGGAGAAGTGGCGTCTGCCATTCTATGTCAGTTGCCCAGAAAAGTCAAGTTTTTGGAGAAAAAAGGAAATTCAAATGCGGATATCTGGATTAAAAGTAGATATAGTGACTCAAATTTTGATCAATACCTTTCAAATTCAAGGTGGCTACATGAGAGTTAAGGTTAATGGCAATGACTATGACATAAAGATAATCGGACAGAATGTTATAGTTAATGGAAAGCAAATAACTGCCGAATTCGATGAAGACCAAATTACTATAGAAGGAAAAAAATTTTATTTAGACTACATAGAGGATAGTGATCCTTCTCTGGTGATCGTAAATGGCATGGCATATATCGTTTCAAAGAATTCAGACCTTACAATATCCACGAAAGAACTTAGGGCACCTATAAGCGGTAGGATAATCGAAGTTTTGGTTAAAGCCGGAGACGACATAATAAAAGGCCAACAGATCGTGGTTCTTGAAGCTATGAAAATGCAGAATCACATTTATTCGCCTACCACAGCCAAAATATCAGAGTTAAGGGTGAAAGAAGGTCAAACTGTTAAGACGGGAGAGATTCTTGCTACATTTCAATAAATTCAATTATCGTGCTGGAGATGTAAAGGCGCTGGTTGTCACTTCCATTTTCTTAGGTCTCCTTCTAATAAGCCGCTTCCCAAATGTATTCTGTCTATATGTTTTGACAATTCCATTTTATCAACAAATTTTGATTCGCAATATGGACAATTTAAAACTGGACTTTGTGAAGTCTGTGGCTTTTCTAATTCGATAAGTTCTACATTCCTTGTTGGCATATTTCCAACAATCGACATTAATGTTGCGACGCCTAATATACTTCCGTGATCCAATATGGGGAGACGTCGCAATTGTTTTTCTCGCATTATTTTGATAGCCTCAATACATGGGGTGTCTTTATCAACTGTAATGAGTGGAGTGCTCATAATTTTTCCGATATTGACCTTGAACATTCCAAGATTCCTGGCAACAGCTCGATAGATAATATCCCTTTCCGTAACAATTCCAACCAACTCACCGGACTTTGAATTTCTGACAAGGACGCTTGACACTCCTTTGCGTTGCATCTCCTTTGCGGCCTCATTGATACAAGCA
>JAATVN010000084.1 GCA_014523595.1 Nitrososphaerales archaeon TH5888
ACATTTGCCACAACCGGAACCGGACCTTATCCTGAGAACTTCTGGTGAAAAGAGATTGAGCGGATTTCTGTTATGGCAGAGCGCATACAGTGAATTGGTATTTATGGACGTTTTCTGGCCAGAATTTAGAAAGATTGATCTCATGAGGGCAATAAGGACATTTCAAAGGCGCCGTAGAAGGTATGGCAAATAGGAGAATATTGATATGCCTATCTTATTCCAAGTTTAATATCAATGCCACAACATGGTGATTACGATCAAGAAAAAATAAGGTGGTACTGTAACAGGTGGATGGACAAGAAACAATGGTTAGAGATTCATGGTTATTTTCCAGTCTCCACGGAAATTGATTTGGATGAAAAAGACGTTACAGAGACCAGTTAGTGCATATAGATTTTCAAATTGAGAGATTGGTATGATCACAGAAAAATCTGCAGGTTTTATCCTAATTTCTGATAATGATTCTCGTAATAGGGATCGTTCTGTATTACTACTTCATTATATATCAGGTCACTGGGATTTTCCAAAAGGAAATATCGAAAGTAATGAAAATGAATTGCAAGCGGCTACCCGGGAATTGAAAGAGGAGACAGGAATAGAGAATTTTACATTGTTACCCGGCTTTAAGTACATATTAAATTATAAATATACTAGAAAATCAATTTTGATTTCAAAACAAGTAACTTTGTTTCTCGCCTCCACAAAAGTAAACAAAGTAAGAATTTCACATGAGCACATAGGCTATCAGTGGACAGATATTAACGCCTCAGTCAAACAATTAACATACTCAAATGCAAAAAACGCATTGATTTACGCCATGAAATTTTTAAAGGATCTTCCTTCAAACACAAATTACAAGAATGCTGACTCTTAGCATTATGATATCTTGCGTTGAAACATGATTTAATGCTAAAATAATCTACAGATGTAGGTGCGAATCATTTAAACAAAATACAATAATTTTTCTTATCTTCAGATTTAATTTAAGCCGAGCAAGTTTGATATTGTCTTGTGTTTATTTTTTGAGTGTAAAATAGATCGACCAATTATTAGAAAGTTGCTTCCATTATCAATCGCCAATTTAGGGTTACCTCCTTGAATACCTACACCAGGGGAATAAATAGGAATTCTAGAAATGGACGAGATATACTTTAAAGTCTTCAAATGTGTAGCTCCTACTACAATTCCATCAACATTACTGTTTTTGGCGTACTTTAAGAATATCTCAAAGAGCGGCAAAATCTTGGTTTTATTTGATTTTCCGTGGGCAACATTCAGTCCATATCCTTCACTAACATTTTCATGACTCATATAAGTAAGTGAGATTACTCCCATTCCAAGATTGTGGGCTAAGCGAACAAGCGATTTTAATTGTTTTTGTCCAATTATTGGATTTACTATTACTGAATCAAAGCCCGCTGAATGTAAATATCGTAATGTTACCTGATTGGTGCTACTGATATCATTTAGTTTTATATCAGCTATTGACAGCAAACCATAAGAATGTATCAACCTGTTTATGTTCGCAATGTCTTTTTTACCAAATGGTAGAATAAGATGAAAATTTATTTTGATGGCACACAAGAAGGGATAAATGTTACTTATCAAATTCTCAATATACTTAAGATTATGATAGCGTGGTTTCAAGTCCAGGGCAAGTATTATGAAACTTTTATTATCTGTGGAAATATTAGCAATGCGATCTCTATACGAGGATACTTTATTCATCAACTTTCACTAATGGATGTGATCCAAATAATTTTATTAATTTTATGTAAATATATCCATGTTCCTGTATGTTGTTAGTAAATGTTGGATCTTCTGATCTCTGACTAGAATATTTAATAAAAGAGTAATTAGGATTTTCAGGAATTGTTGCATAATAAAAATAAGATACTCCATCAGATTCGGCCATATTCAGAGCAGTCCCCACAACATACTTCGACTTCTTTGTACTATTAAAAACAAAGAGAGGAAGGGGTGATTCTTCATAAATCATTTTGTAAGACGCAATTTTTACAAGACTTTGGAAATTGCTCAACCTAATTGGTGCATAATTGGAGTTCTTTACACCTTTAGGCCTTCGCCAAAAAATGGGTGGAAATTTGTCAACTGAGATGATCGGAGAATACACAACTGATGGATTTTGTATGCTTTCTACTATTGACACATCTTCAATACTATTGGTATTTCTATATGCAAGATATTGGCCACCACTTGGATATTTTACGTAATAAATTACAGGTATATTATTTAGAAAATCGATTTGAGTTGCCAATAAATCATCTTTTGCAGATTTGAAGGAAAAAGTAAGAAGTGGAGTTCGTTCAAAGGCACAGACTAGTCTGCCAAAATCTTGAATAGTGGAAACTTCAATAAAGAAAGGTGACTTAATTTGCAATGCTCTACGTTCTAAAATAACATTATTAAAATGATGCGAATAAAGAGGTTTGTTTAGACAAGCCTTTGTAATGGACAGAATGTGATTTGAGACTTGTGAATTAGTTTTCTGTACGGCGATCTATTATATCATTAATCTCGGCTCCGGTTCCTATGAGGACAACTTCAACACCTATTCTGTCCTCTATCTGCTGAATGAAATTCTTCGCTTGAGGAGTTAATTTAGAATACTCTTTTAGAGCCGCACAATCAGGAAAGACAACATCTAATTTGGTAACTGCTATTTGCGTTGCACTGTTTATCGTCACCGATTTCTTGGCCAGTTCCATATTAAATGGAGAGGCCCTCCTTTGTCTTCCCGTCACACTTCCATATTCTACCCAACCCAACTTACTAGCCTCATCAACTGTTATTTCATTTTCCAGTGGTCCACCGCCCACACGAGTCACATATGCTTTGAAGACTAGGATAACATCGTCGACCTTCTTAGGTCCTATGCCAATATCAGAACATATTCCTGAAGCAGTAACATCTTTCGAAGTTACAAATGGATAATCACCGTGGTATAATGATAGAAAAGTTCCCTGTGTTCCTTCTATGAGTACTGATTGGTCTCCGTCAATTGATTCATTAACAATATCAGACACATTTCCAAGATAATTCTTTAACTCACTTACGTCCTTAGCCAGCTTTAGGATTCTTAAGGCCCGGTCAGAATTAGCCGGACCTGTACCCGTCCCAGTAGTTCCTACAATTTTTTTGAGATGTGCATCTTCCACATCACGCCTTATGTGCGATTCATCAATAATTCCACAATGATTATCTATTATTGTCCTGTTTTCTGCATTATATCTCTGACATTCTTCTTTAAGGACTCCTGGTGTGACAAGTACTCCGGCACCTATCAAAAGTTTGGTTTCAGGATTTAATACAGCGCTTGGCAACATCCGGACCTTGAAGGTTTGATTATTGTAAACGAAGGTGTGACCAGCATTTGCTCCAACTCCACCTCTTACAGCTATCTTTGGTTTATCCTTTATGGATAAATATGCAATTATCTTTCCTTTTCCCTCATCGCCATAAAAACCTCCTACAATAACTTTACAAGTCATTTTCTATTTCAATTAAATTACAAGTAAATATAAGGATAATCAAGTGTTCTGAAACCTATTGGTACGTAGAAAAACTAATTGAGTCTTTCAAATTTTTCATCGATACTCAAGGATTAATCCTGTATCATGTAGTCAAACTATAAAATCCAAGATCCAGATTATTATAAGATGACACAATTTTATATAGTCGATTCGGAATAATCATATTATTTAAAATGGATTATACAAAGGTGTGTAAAGAGATATTAGATCTGGATCCAAAAATTCGTTTTGCAGGTGTATGTGACGAATCTGGCGAAATCAAATTCGGAGGTCAACGCGAAGGACTGGCAAACTTACTAACTGCTGAAGAAACGAAGAGATCAAATTTGCAGGCACTTGCTAGATGGGGATTGCGCAATTCCCTATCTTCCAAAGTCGGCAAAGGGAAATATGCTATGGCAGAATACGAGAAGATAAAACGCATTACTGCTCCTCTGGATAACGATCATCTCCTACTCGTTACAACGGAAGTAGATGCCGATCACCAAAATATAATAAGTAAAGTCCTAAGATTAGTTCAACAATAATCTTTACCTATTTTTCCGTTTTTTTGTTTATGACAGAATAATCTGGTCGTTCTCCTACTACTTTATCCATCCGTGTTCATGCTCTCTATGGTCATGTGATGCTCCCACACCTGTCACTGCACCCATATAGTCACCATACACGGCAATTACGTCTTTCAAATCTGACAACTCCTTGAGAAATTCTAATGTTAATTTATTGTTGAAAGCATAATGGGTCCCGCTATCGTGTATAGTTGGGTTCATGCCAGTTTTGCTAATGATGTAAGTTCGCATTTCTTCAGAATTTGTTTCTGGTTTTGTAAAAACTTCAATCAAATAAAACGGATCCTTATCAGGGTTATTTCGTCTTCGCATCATCAAATCATGAATGAGTTTAGGATGAACCTTTGGAAGATGAATTTCATACAATGTATGTAGTCCTTCGAAGACTCTTCTTATTTCAGTCAGTTCTGACAATTTTAAACTCTATAATACTATCCCATTCTGACTATATGAGCATTTTTAACAATCGCGATTTCAAAGATTCTTTCCTTTGTATTTTATATTTCTCCAGCCAGGGATTTAGCGAATTGGTCCTGCTTCTTATCATCTGTATTAATATTTACGAGCCAAAACATCATAAATGGAACTTCAAAAGACTATTTGTTAGAGCGCATCGAATTCTATAGTGATACTTTTCAGGTGAATGTCTAGGGACAACAAATTAAATATGTTAATGACAAACTGAATTCGTGATTTTCTACCATGAGTAACAATTCTAGTGATGGCGATATTGAAAACTTACTTTTTATCATAGCAAACCTTCCTGATTTTCTAAAGCTTTCGATTTGCCGAACAAAGGTAAAGGAGTTGGTTGAAATGACTGAATCGGAAAAAAAAGAGACCATTATTAGAAGTTTAACTTCTATCAATCTGATCAATCAAGATAAGCTAGTTAAGTTAACTAAAACATGGATGAAAGTTATCTCAGAAATAGAACCCTATGAACTAACAAAGATTTTGCATAGTTATCTCGTGATTTTAGATAGTGTCAAACTTTTCGATAAATTAGATCCAAAATTGATACTGAATACTTTTTCTTCACTTGAAGAAGATGAAAGGGATAAACTGCTGGTTTGTATTAAGGAAGCATTATTTCTTAACCCCAATAGAGGGAAAATTATGAAAAATATTCCTACAAACCTTGCTAAAGTTATACTCAATTAGGGGTTTCCGGATTTTCAGGATTCTTTTTCAATTCCTCGACCTTGTCCAAGCCAAAGAACCCTCTTTCATATTTTTTTAGTGCTTTCCTGTGCTCTGGTAATGACATGTCTAAATGCATCTCATTAATCACCATAACTCCATAAGTAGTCCATTCTTTCCAACAATCCCCACAAGACGGATACTTTAATGAAGAAGGATCTTCAATTTCACTTTCTTCAAATTCTTTGCCACATTTCAAGCATTTCATTTACAGTGATGGTACATAAAGCATATTTTATTGTTTTATTTCAATAATCGTGGAATAGACATATTATCATCATTTTTTGTAACTGTGATTCCTCTTAATATGGTCGCGCATGACCTCCATACCTTCAAATTTCATATCACACTGTTTACATTCGTAAGTTTTATTATCATGGGTAATTTGAAAATGTTTCATCAATTGTTCTAAAGTCCTAAAACGCTTACCACAAAACTCACAAGTATTTCTCTTTAACAAATTAAATTTGTTAAACTTTAACATATAAACTGGATTAAATTTTTAGTATTTATATTAATGCTAATTCCTCACTAGCAGGACAATGTATTGCTGAGAATATTGTCCTGCTACGAACAAAATATTATTATTTTTATTTACTTTTCCTTCTAATTCTCCATGAAACAACCGGATCTTGATTTCTATTCCAGAGGCACAGAAAATGTGGCAAGGGAACTGCTAGGTAAGAAACTAGTCCGGATGTATGATGATGGCTCAGGGAAGCTACAGAGATTATCCGGTATCATATATGAGACGGAAGCATACGGTTCAAAAAATGATCCTTCAAGTCATGCATTTAACGGCAGGACCAACAGAAATTCGGTTATGTTCCAAGATGTTGGTAAAGCATATGTTTATTTTATTTACGGGATGCACCATTGTATGAATGTCACTGCACACGCCCCGGATAGCGACGCAGGAGCTGTGTTGATTAGATCATTGATACCAATTGAGGGAATAGACACAATGATTTATCTCTCTAACATGAAAAACAAATTAAATTTAACAAACGGTCCTGGAAGACTAACAAAGGCTTTAGATATTAACAGATCTCATAACGGGCTCAATCTGACCGACAACCGATCAATATTACATATAGAAGATGGGATTAAACCTAAGAAGGTACTTTCGACCACTCGAATTGGGATAAGTAGAGCTACAGAAAAATATTGGCGATATCTGATTGCAAAAGAATAATGAAGGTTACGCCTAATCCTCTAAATACTCGGCGTAATTACCAATAGTTGGCCTTAATTTTCTCAATTACCCTTTCGTGTTCAGGGCCTCTTCTTCGAGCGTATCTTTCCATTGCACCTAGTGGAACTCCTCCTAATGTTCTTGCGAGTCCTGCAAAGAAGAAATTCTTTACCGGATTATCACGGCCCACTTTATGCATAAATTTCTGAATCCCATATTTGAAATTATGTTGCCATGTCTTGTACATCACTCCCAACTTTGAAGGATCCATTGTATTTCCGATATCAAAAAAGTCAGATTTTTCAAGCAGTCCTATTGGAACAAATGTCAATGGAGTTGTTGTAAACTTAGAATCTGGTTGTTCCATTTCCAATGAATGAAGCAATTCAATTGTATCCCAACTATCTTCGACAGTTTCATCATTGTCTAATCCCATTATTAGTGTAAACGCCGGAACCCAGTAGTTTTCGTTTAATGTCTTGATTCCATTCTTGACAACCCAGTGCCATTCAGAAGGTTTGAATGGCGCTAATTTTCTATCAGCATATTTTCCGATTAACCTAATACTTCCTGTTTCAAATCCACACTGAATACCTATCATGTTGTCGGGTGATGCCCTAATTATTTTAGAAATATTTGGAATTAAGCGCTCATCAGCAATAGCACCAGCAAGGGTCCCATGTGTGGGATTAGTATGTTCTATACCAGTAGACATTATTCCAGAAAATAATTCTTCAAGAGCTTCTCTGTTTGGCTGCATATTCTTTGTAGTTCGGGGATTCAAGCCATATACAAAAATATCATCGCTATGCACCCATGCATTTTTTAATCCACCATATTTCATGTTGATTTCTATCTCTTTTACAACCTTCTCTACAGGATAGTATCTTAATGGTCTGAGAGTTACATCACAAAACTTACAGCCACGTCCACAACCTCTCATTACCTCAATCATGCCATGCATGCTAGGATTGATTATGGTTGGAATTTCATCAACTGTAGGTTCATTCCAATAGTGAATAAATCTGCCATGGTAGGTATTGTCGCCTCTTTCAAACTCTTTTATCTCCACTTTAAAGGGATTTTTCTTGAA
>JAATVN010000085.1 GCA_014523595.1 Nitrososphaerales archaeon TH5888
AAGAAAGTTTCTGCTGTTGATATCAGCGGGAATATTCTTGTTGACGAAACTAAGGGTGTTCAATTTATTCAGGAATCGATGGATTCTATAAGATCGGGTTTTGATGATGTAATACACTCAGGTCCTATTGCTCATGAAACAATTCGTGGAGTAAAATTTGTTCTGCATCATTTTGTACCCCACGAGGACCCTGCTCACCGTGGTCTCGCGCAATTAATGCCAGCAACAAGACGTGCTATGTTGGGATCAATGCTTTTAGCGGATCCTGCATTACTAGAACCAATTCTCGGTATGGAGATAAAATGTCCACAGGAGCAAATCGGAACAGTAGCTGGGATCTTGTCCGGAAAACGTGGAAAATTATTGAACGTAGAGCAAAAAGGAGTAATTAGCATTATACAGGGTGAAGTTCCTGCATCAGAGACATTTGACTTGTCTGAGGTAATGCGTGGTGGCACTGCTGGAAAGGCCCTATGGAACACATATTTTAAGAATTGGCAAGTTGTGCCACAATCCATATCCAAAACAATTGTAAATGACGTTAGGAAGAGAAAGGGTTTGAATCCAGAACCACCAACTGTTGATGAATTCGTAGATAAGGAATAGGCAGGCTGCCAGGGCGCAAAATTCCCTACTTTTCTCTAATATAATAATTTCAATAATCTTGTTTTTTTATATAAAATTCGATATTTGAGGGTGTAGAATTTATATGCTAGACCCAAATATAATATAATAATTACAAATAGGTGTAAAACACGGTATTTAACAAGGAATCATGCAGGTCATGTGGAAAGATTCTAGTGCCAATCTCGATGTGCAATTATTGTAAAGAGCATGTTTCATGGATTTGCAATAAATGTCAGCGAGTAGAGGATGTATCTCATAAACATGACAGGACACGTGAATCACATGAAGACACCAATTTGAATATCAGATATCCTATTGAAAACGGAATAGTCCGTAGTTAGCAATCACAAGTAATGCATTGTCATAAATTAGATGCATAGACATGTTTTCTTTATTCATTCTTTTTATGGTCTTGCATCTTTTTGGAATTAACTGGACAACTATCCCTTTCCACTTCTACATAAATCTTGGATGATGTTTTCACATCGATTACTGATTTGATTCGTTCTTCAATTGTATCTATCACCTGCTCAATTTGATCTGTATTTATGTTATCTACGATACTCACTTCCATTGCAACAAGGACATCATTGGGACCAAAATGCATGGTTCTGAGTGTAATTACTCTGTTTACCTCAGGAATCTTTGACACTGATTCTATAATTTTAACATGATCCTTTTTAGACATTGCTTCCCCAATAAGAAGAGCTCTATTTTCTTTTGCCAAAAAGAATGCAAACAACATTAGAACTGCACCTATTGATATAGAAGCAAAAGCATCATAGATCATATTGTTGGTAACATCAGACAAATAAATCCCTATAGCAGCTATAGCTATTCCAAGTAATGCCGCTGAATCCTCAACCATAACGGTAAGAACGGTGGGGTCTTTACTTTCTTGAAATTCTGTAAATAACTTGTGTAGATTTACTTTTTCTCCTCTCGCTTCAATATTACCCCTAAATAAATTGAAGGCAATACGCAGGGCATTACCTTCAAAAATGGCCGATATTAAGAGTATTACGTAGCTGATATTGGTATTTACAATTTGATGTACAGGATCGAAAATTGAAGCAAATCCTTTTTCAAAAGATAGAATTCCAGAAATGCCAAATAATAAGGTTGCAACAATAAATGACCAAAAAAATTGTTCCTTTCCATATCCAAATGGATGTCTTTCTGTTGGTACTCTAGAACTTGTCTTGATTCCAATTAACAATAATACCTGATTAAAAGTGTCAGAAAAGGAATGATATGTTTCTGACCACATTGCACTACTATTAGTTAGTAATGCTGCAATTAGTTTTGCAATTGATATACCCAAGTTACCAAATAGTGCAGCGTACACAGCCCTCTTTGAAGTCCCGACCAAAAATTATTCTCCTGTTCTCCTTCTATTATCTTATGGGAAATTAGGGAAAATTATCTCCTTCATAAAAATATTAGGGTCAAGTTTGGAAAATTCCTTCAAATCTATCTTCTCTCCTTTCGCCATTATTTCTCTAACCTTCTTTCCAGCAGTAGGTTCATTCCACCACTTTTCACCGAACCTATTGGTTAGGTACCGTTCTAATTCTGAAGCTCGGATAGCAGCTATCATATAGCTTGGTACATACATTATTGACTCCGGAAGAATATGATGTAACATCCAATATTCTCCTGGTACTTCAAGACCCATATACTTTTTGATTAACTTTTCATACGACCTACTTGCTTCATAGATTGTAAGATTTTTTTTCCAAAATTCCATTTTCATTAATGAATTTGCGGCATAAAAAACGACAAAAAATAGTTCCATGAATTTGTTTTTCCAGATGAGTTCACTTAGTACCTTATCGTTTGTGATTCCAATATCTCTCAAATATAATGGGTTTCTCGTCAATCTCTCAATTAGTATAGAAAATATTTCAGCTATCCCCATTGAAAATTTGTATTTTTCCCAATAGCTCAATTCCGGGTCTATTGAAGAGGCATGTATCGCATGTCCTGTTTCATGATAGCAGCTTTGCAAATTAAAGTAAGGACTTTCTCTTTTGTACAAGACCCTAATATCATCAGGAATTTTTACAAAGAAGCAAATCGGTGATGGATATTTGTTCGGCCTGTCATACGTATCAAAGTGTATTTTTGAAAAATCAAATCCAATGGAGCCTAAAGTCCTCTTAACCGTAGCGACAGGATTAATTTTGGAAAAATATTTCTCCATACTCTGGAAGATTCTGTTGCGAAAAAAATAAAAATCATCATAATATTCAGGATCCTTTCCAATAAGCTCAGTACCAAAATTTAATTCACTCCTGAATGGTGTTGTTGCGCGTTGTCCCATATCCGAAACCAAACTCTTGAGTTTGGATAGAGTTATTTTTTCACTAATCAGATAACCATCCAAGGGGGTAAATGATCCTTTTGAATTTTCTTCGAT
>JAATVN010000086.1 GCA_014523595.1 Nitrososphaerales archaeon TH5888
AATTACAATTCTTGGTCCAGGTGATTCAAAATCCCTCAGGTGGGATCAAATGGGTATTGATGGAACTCAGGCACCTTCAGGGAATTATACTGCTTCTGTTAATTCAGATATTAATACCGCTGAAACCACTTTTTCAATTAGGTAACCATTACTTGTGTTCCCGCTGATTCATTCAATTTTTGGACTTCTCTAAGACAGTAAATAATTTTAATTGCAAACGTTCCGGAGATATCTATCACTTTAACGGGCCCGGAGGGCTTCGATCCCTCGATCTGTGGTTCCGAAGACCACCGCGATATCCTGGCTACGCTACGGACCCTTTGCTTCTAACTTTAAAATTAAATTCAAGGTTCTATATCAATTGAACTAATCTATATTTGAGAATAGAAATAAGCTAGAAAATCAATTAATAACAATCAATTTATTATCTCAAATATTTCTCAGTAATTGTTAATTAGTTGAAGATATCCAACAGAATATCCAATGTAGAATATGCTATTAGAGATATAACATTACATGCAAGACAATATGAAAAAGCTGGTAAAAAAATAATCTACTTGAATATTGGTGATCCAGTAAAGTATGATTTTCCAACTCCGGATCACATAAAGAGAGCATTGATAGATGCAGTTTCAAGCGATTTTAATTATTATGCTGATTCAGAAGGTATCTTAGAATTAAGGGAGGCAATAGTAAACAAAGAATCGCAAAAGGGACTCTCTGTTAACGTCGAAGATGTTCTTGTCACCAATGGTATTTCTGAAGGACTAGATATGGTAGCTGCATCCATAGTGGAACCAAATTCAGAGATTTTAATGCCCGGACCATATTACCCGCCTTACTCCTCATATGTAAAATTTTACGGAGGCAAACCAATTGAATTTAAACTTACAGAAGACGGAGCACCTGATCTTGATGATATCAAGTCAAAGATTACACCAAAAGCAAGAGGTCTTTGCATAATAAATCCGAATAATCCTACCGGTGAGGTATTTAACAGTAAGAACCTTAAACAGTTAATTGATGTAGCTGCCGAGCATGATATGTACATTATATGCGATGAAATCTATGATAAACTAGTATTTGATCGGGAGTTTACCGGCATTGGTAAAGTGGCAAAAGATGCACCGGTGATATTACTTAATGGTTTTTCAAAAGTTTATCTCATGACAGGTTGGCGTTGCGGATATATTTGTATGAATAGCGATTGTCAAAAATTAGAAAACATCAGAAATAATATTCCAAAACTGGCTAGGGTTCGTATTGCTACTAATCTTCCAGTACAAAAGGCTGCAGTAGCAGCCCTGCAAGGACCGCAGGAATATATCGCTGAAACTGTAACTAAGTTAAAGAAAAGAAGAGATTTAGTAGTGAAGCGCCTGAACGAAATAGATGGTATTTCCTGTAAGTTGCCAAACGGTGCATTCTATACATTTCCAAAGATTCTACATAATCGTTGGAAAGATGACAAAGATTTCGTTCTTAACCTACTGAACAAAACCGGTATTCTGACTGTACACGGTTCTGGTTTCGGGGAATTGGGAAGGGGTCATTTTAGAATCGTTTATCTTCCAAAGGAGCAAGTGCTTGAAGAAGCAATGGACAAGCTAACCGATTTTGTCAATGATAGTAATTGAAATTGAAATTGAAATTAAGCGCTTGTTTCATTCAAACTGACAAGATCAATTAAAATTTTTTGTATCATTATCCAAATTATCCAGATTCCTCATATTTCTAAATTTACCCCAATATAGTAATATTCCACCACCGATCAGCATTGCTATGACAAATTTCTCATTCGTCACTAAATTGTTCGTATAATTATCAAGATAGAAACCTACAGACAAATGAGTTGAATAAAGATAAAAGTTCCTCAATGCAATAACTGTAGCCATTACAATAAAAAGTATTCCCATACCATACATCCAATTTTTCGCGTGCTTACCATTGACATTTCTTTTTGGAAAAGGATTCAAGTAAGCTTTATTCCAGGGTGTTTGATCTTGTTCTTTTTGGATGCATTCAGTAACATAGGAGTCAGAACCTCTGCCTGATAGCTGATAGACAATGATCCGAGATAAAGGGGTCTGAGGCCCTTTATTTCTCCTATCAATTGATTTAGTTTTGTAATGGCATCCTGATCGTCACCACAAACAAATGTATCAGAATCAAGGTTTTCATTGATATTCTTTAATTTCACTTCAGATATTGTATGGAATGCAGAAACAACTTTCTTGCCTGGAAGATTTTCTGCCAAAATATGTGCTGCAGATTTCATACTTTTTTCAAATGGGATATAAGTAAAACCAGCATCATTTCTTTCCATAGGAACAATTGGAGAAACTATTATGCATTCATTTCTTATGTTATTTGAAATAGAATCACAAGTTAATTTTATCGATTCATACGGGATAGACAATATCAAGATATCTGAATCTCTTGCAGAAGAAATGTAATCAGCACCTTTGATAGTTCCTTTCATGCTATTTCCATAAGATGACACTGCCGTATTCATATACTGTTCTGCTGATCTTATTGCTTTTTCTGCATCGCGAGATCCTACGATAATATCATGATTCACAACCCATCTGAGAGCAAATCCTTCTCCCATTCCACCGGTGCCACCAATTATTGAAATCTTCATTAATTATCTGTCATAAAGTGTCGGAACGTCCTAATTAAGGTTATAATCTAGATTGCAAGTTTGAACAAGTTTGCTATAATTTCAGAAGAGAATTAATTGATATTGAAAACTAAAAAGTAAAATGTAAAATGATTAAATTTGTTGGAATCTATGAAATTAATTGACGGAAAAACAAATTTAAGACTTGATTTATTTTATTTGAGTTGTTTTGCCGCTTATAGTTTTTGTACGCCATGGAGAAGCAGACAATAATGTCAAACGACTTCTAGTGGGGAGACACATAGAATCACATCTCACAGAATGTGGAATACAGCAGGTCAAAGATACCGGCCAGCATCTAAAAAAACTGATGATTGATAGAGTGTGTGTCAGTCCAGTAACGAGAGCCGTTGAAACTGCCAAGATAATTTGTGAAATAAATGATTTGCAATACCAAACTGATGAAAGGTTATACGAAATTGAATTGGGAGACCTGGTGGGAATGAATTATGATGAAGTTATCGAGAAGCACGGAAATCTTTTTTTGAAATTCTACACAGGAGATGATCCAATTCTTGACAGCTATGGTATCGAAAGCTTTTCAGCAGTCAAAAAAAGAATCCAGAATTTACTTGATGAAACTATGAAAAATTATCCCGATAAGAATTTGTTATTTGTTACGCATTTAGATCCAATCAAAGCAGCGATATCCATCATGTTGGATCTTCCTCCAGAGAGTCTGTATGGATGGCATATACGTAATGCCTCAATGACTATTCTAAAACATGAAAATGGCAACCTTTCACTTTCAGGGGTTAATGTCATGGGATTTCATAGATATATTGATGAATGAATAAGTTC
>JAATVN010000010.1 GCA_014523595.1 Nitrososphaerales archaeon TH5888
AAGAAATAATGTTCAGTGAATAAAAGTTTATATGATATATTTCGAGTCTGTAGGTTTGTATGGCTCAGCGGCCTTCTCCGAAAAGTGGAGGTAAAGTATCAAGACGTGATTTTATAAAACTAATGGCTGCTGCAGGTACGGTTATGACTTTCGCAGTTTTTGCAGACTGGGGAAAATTTCTTCCACCTCCAAAACAGCAATCAACTGAAAGACAAATGGTGGAACTTCCCGATGGTTCTCAAGCCAATGTTAATAGTTTTCCTGTTAATCATGCAGAAGCTGTCATTTTTCCTAAAACAGATGATCCAGTATTAAATAAGGAATCTTTTCGAACGTGGCAATTTATTAGATTGCCCGAAGAACTAGGTGGAAAAAAGAACGATGCATCTGCCTTCAGAATGTATAGTATGGTTTGTCTTCATCTTTGGTGTCTATGGAAATATTGGCCACAAGATGGAAGAAAAAGAGGTGAGTGTCCATGCCATGGAAGCATGTATGATCCTCTTACTGGTAAAGCATTTGCAGGTCCTGCAGCATTGCAGGCTCCTCCTTCTAATGTGTTACCTGTGTTAGATTTAGAGATTACTTCTGATGGTAACGTATGGATCAAACCTCCAAATTGGAGTCCTAATGGTAATGGGGTAGTGGGATATGGGCGTTTCCTTACATAGAGAAAATAGTCTGACTCGTTTTTTTAGATGGACATACGCCGGAGTAGACCGGACCATCTTTATGGCGCTCAAATTTACATTCCCAAGTAGGTTTGTAAGTCCACTTGGATTTTTAGGAATGCTTACATTTGTAATTTTCATAATTCTCGGAATTACAGGGGCATTACTCATGCTTTATTATGAGCCTATTCTAGATAGAGCATGGGATAGTGTAAAAAATATCAATGATGTTATTCCATATGGTTTTCATCTTAGAAACATTCACTACCATGCATCAAATGCAATGGTGATGGTAGCGTTACTGCATATGTACTATCAGTATTTTAGTGGAAGGTACAAGATTAGAAACGAAATACTCTGGGTTACAGGAATAATCCTAGGTGTGCTTACAATATTAGAAGCCTTTACGGGATATGATATTATTTTCAGCGAAAGAGCTGAATTGGCCATTTCAATTGCGGCTTCGCTTACTAATTCCATCCCGATATTGGGACCACAGATGACAGAAGCTTTCTTTGGAGGGGGATTCCATGATTTTGTACTGAGGTTTTACGCATTTCATGTATTCCTATTACCTATTGCAATGTTGGGTCTAATGGTTGTACACTTCCCTAGGTTCTTGGTTTTTGATATTCCAATGGTAATGGCAATAACAGGTGCGATTATGCTAACGGGGGGAGTATTTCCTGTAGATATGGGATTGAAGTTCGATCCTAATGTTCCTCCTGGTATCACCGTACCTGAATGGTATTTGACCGGTCTCTACGCATTCCTGCGAAGTGCATATGATAAATTTACGACGGGCGTGGCTTGGCCGGGCTTGTTCATTTTTGCATTGCTTATAATACCGTTTATTGACAGATACAAGAAATTTTCATGGAAAGATAGGCCAATCATAACTGCAATAGGAATTACAAGTTTGGCTCAGATCATAGTAACAACATACTGGGGCTTCTACATAGATCCTGATAGAACCAAATCGTTACTAGAAAGACTTGTAATAGATCCTGTTTTCCTCTATCTGGTCATGATTTTGCTCGTGCCATTGTCGTTCGGATTCACCTATCTGATGATTAAATTAGCAAGAAATGCAGAGGCAAATGCAAAGATTCAACCAAAAAAACCAACAACCAAAAGCTCAATAAATTTAACGGAAAAATGGATCTATGGAATATTTGTTGCTCTACTAGCATTCCAAGTTTATCTTAATATCGCTGCATATTACGCAGTTTTGAATGGAATGCAAAACTACTCTCTCTTTATCATAGGTATCATGATGCTTGTTTTTGCAGGAATGTTTCATATATTCAGACATGGTAAATCCATGCAAAAAGCACCTCCTCCGAGGCCAACTGTTCCCCCAATGCCTGCGAAAGCAAAGCCCCCTTCATTGACACAGCCAGGAGGTCCAGAGGCTCCGCAAATTGCTGCAAATACCAAGGTGCTTGGAGATTTAGCGGCTGCAGAAAAAACATTGGCTCCCTCTGCGGAGGGCAGTGCACCATCGTCACAGTCAGTCCAGTCTGTAAATAAAACTGAATCCACTAGTGCGCATAGTGAACAAAAATTAGTTACTGATGAAAAAAAATAGGCCGTCCCTGAATTCACAATTACAAACTAGGTATGATATTAATACGTCAAGTACCCAGCCACTTGATCTCCAAAGGATGACTAATCTTAATATTATATATAATCGTCAAAATAAAGCAGATGACAAATGAATAATCACGCTGCAGGAATCAGTATCATTGCATTTATTGTTACTGTGGCCGCAAGTATGAGTTATTATCAATTTGTTTATACCCCAGAAGCTAATGCTAAGCCACAATTACCGGAGGAGGTTCTGAATCCCTCAGAACCAGTGAAAGTGTCTATCATAGAAGGCTCAGCTCTGCCCTCGCAGCAGAAAAACTTTGATCCGAAGGAAATAAGGGCCACATTAGGTATTAGCAACAAAATAATTTGGACTAACGCGGACACTACGGCCCATACTGTTACTACTGATAATCAATATAATGATCAGATAAGTGGCCCCTTTAATTCAGTGGATAGTATAGGTTTAGTACTCCCGCAACAAACATACGAATTCACTTTTACTAAAGATGGAGAGTATCCATATCATTGTGAACCCCATCCGTGGATGACAGGCAAGGTAATTATTGTAAAGAGTTTCGCCTAACTTTTTATAATTCATTTCATATACCCTTTACCTTCTAGAGATTATGATTCAACAAATTCTATAATCTAATTTTGCTAAATATTTGCATTAACCAGTGGCATTTTAATTCATGGTACTATTTTAAGGAATGCAACGTCATTGGCAACTTCCTTATGTTCTTGAATTATAGACGCTCTGAATTTAACGTTTGAATTTATTTGGGGGACGTGTTCCGTGATTACTGTAAACTTAATTTCATTTGGATCCTTTATATCATGTCTTAGTATGGGCATTCTTGCATACGCATAATTGATTTTTTTATCATTGAGTTTTATGAAACTAAAAATTTCACTAGTATTTTCTATCTGTGAATTTATTACAACACTGTCGAACCGGCCGAGATAGTTAATTTTTATTACTCCTTCGAGTTCTTCTTTTGCTTTGATTTCTTTCTTGTCAAAACTAATGATTATGTCGTTTTGTCCCATTATTGTAGATTAAATGCTGTTCAATTTTAATTATCGTTAATCATTAGTCAATTGTTCCCTGGTAGATCGAAATTAATTATCATGCCATTTTTCATGGAATGATCATCAGTAAAGCCAGATCGAAGTTCTATTACATACAATGAATCTACTTGAGGATTATAGACAGGGCATGCCAAAAATATCTTACATGGTTCCACTTTTTTTTCGATGTGGACGACTTTAGTGTTTGAATCCAGCCAAAGAATGTCTATGGGAAAATTCATTTTGTTCATCCAAAATCCTTGCTTTGATGGCTCATCAAATAAAAATATCATTCCTTCATTTTCATTCATCTTATCCAATCCGGAGAGACCTCTCATCCTCTGTTCGTCAGTAGATGCTATCGCCATTGAGACATTAAATCCATTAATTGATATTGTTGTTTTTTGATAATTAGGAAAGAAATCTGTAACACTAGCTGATGTGATGTTATTACTCTGTAGTTCAGTTGCATGCGATTGAGAAGACGATATCAAAAAAATAACAATACTAAAAGGAATGAGCATTATGAGCATTATTGTATTTTTGGTATCCAAATTAAGAAACAGTGGCGTCCAATTGAATTTTAATTTTACTTTTGATAAAGAGTCAAAAGCAGGAACATGAATACGTGTACACCAGGAAAATCTTTACAAATACATCATATTTAACCGCAATAAGATGTGATAAAAAATCTAAATAATAGTAAATTTGAGTTTATTTACGAAAAGAGATTTATCAACTAGACAGCTTGAGAAATTACAAGGTGTATTTATTACAGGAACTGATACTAAAATTGGAAAAACTACAATAGCATGCGGCCTGGCGTGGTTGCTCCGGAGAAATGGAATAAGGGTCGGCATTATGAAGCCGTTTGCAACATCATCCAAAATGTACTCAAATCGCTACAAGTCTCATGATACTGCAGCCCTAGCGAAAGCTGCAGATATTGAAGAATCTGATCAAATATTGAATCCAATATTCTTTCCCATACCCGCATCTCCCTATATGGCAGCAGAAATTTTGCACAAAACCATGGATCTAGGAATAGTAACTAAAAAATTTAATATTCTTAAAAAAAAATACGATTTCACTGTGGTCGAAGGAATTGGTGGTGTTATGGTTCCAATTACAGCGAAAATTTCATTACTCGATGTTATCAGAAGGATGAATCTAGCCACAATTATTGTGTCAAGCCCTAAACTAGGTTCCATTAACCATAGCGTTTTGACCATAAACGCATGCAAAGTAAAGAAAATACCAATTATCGGGGTTATATTTAATCAAATGCCAAAGCATCCCAATATTGTGGAATCTATGACTCCAAATTATATTGAAAAATTAACAGGAACTAAAACAATATCAATTATTCCGTTCATGGATGGTTGTAATTTTAAGAAAATTGGATCTTATCTCGGAAGAACTTCAGTTATCAAGAATGTTATATCAAGGTTAAACCAGAATTAACTTTCCATTAATCCCAGATCATACCCTAATATTCGTAATGGCTGCCTTCTTTAGCCTATTCATGATAGCAAAACCTATCTTGTTATACTGAATTCCTTGAACTATTATGACATCTATATTATTTTTGTCAGCTTGCCGGAGATTTGCAAATAGATTTCTTGCGATTGTTTCTAACGACCTTCCCATATATTGAATTTTTTCTGAATTTACTTTCAGTGATTTGCTAGCGCTCATAATAGAAACTTTCTTGCCTTCAGCCTCTAATTTTTCAGCCAATTGCATTATCTTACTCTTTGCGTCATTTTCGGGGCCCTCGACCAGCATAACGTGGGCCTTTGGAGAATAATGTCGATATTTCATACCCGGGGACCTGTAAATCTTGATCTTTTTCCTGTCAATACCAATATGAGAATTTTGAAAGAGAACTTTACCTATTTCATTTTCAATTGACTCCTTTGAAATTCCACCGGGTCTTAGTATCATTGGAGTGGATTGTGTCATATCAATTACTGTCGATTCAATTCCAATTTCCGTACTACCGCCATCCAAAATTAATTTTATTTTTCCGTCAAGATCATCTTTCACATGAGTGGCAGTTGTAGGACTAGGTCTTCCCGAAATGTTTGCAGATGGGGCAGCAATAGGGAGACCAGACTTTCTTATTAGTGCCAGGGCAACATTATTCCTTGGCATACGTACTGCCACTGTGCTTAAACCTCCTGTAGTAATTTTAGGTACAATCTTTGATTTCTTGAGAACGAGAGTCACTGGACCAGGCCAGAATTTTTTAATAATTCGATTTGCTCTAGGAGGTATTTGACTCACCAGAGTCCTCAATGTTTTCATATCTGCTATGTGGATGATTAATGGATTATCGGAAGGTCTGCCTTTAATTTCAAATATTTTTGATACTGCTGATGGATCTAGCGCATTTGCCCCCAATCCATATACTGTTTCTGTTGGGAATGCTATAATTTCTCCACTGCAGATCAATTTTGATGCTTTTGAAATGATAACATGATTAGGTCTTTTTTCATTTATCTTCAATATGTCAGTTCTGAACTTTTTTTTCATGAATGGAAAAGGTAATAGTTAGATCTATTATTATATAGGTTCGTATACAGCGTGGGACGAAATTCCAAATATAGTTATCTTTGTAGACGATCCATATACAAATTAGGATAAACAGTTTATGTACCGCTCTGAGTTGGAACGGTCGTTCCAAAATCGAATTTCATGCTTCCCCTTAATTACTTAGGTATCTTTCATAACAACGAAATGAGCAAAACGGTCTGTAAAAATGAAAATAATAGAGGAAAAATCCAGATTATGGCAGACATAGTATACCTATGTAAAGCAGGTATAAGAAAAACCCACCTAATGTACAAGGGAAACTTGAGCTATGAGCAAATTAATAGGTACTTATACGAACTTTTAGAAAAGGAACTAATAATACAAAATCTAGATGATGGTATATTGACTTACCGTGCAACAGAAAAAGGCAGATCCTTTTTGCAATATTACAATATGATGTTGAGTATACTGGACGAGGGAGTTATTAGCGGTGAATCTCCCATTGCCAAATTGGCCTGATACAAGGAGCTTATTTTTACAGTTTTTTATGAATTTTCATAACCGGGCTTTCTGTCCCGCCCATGTGATCTAAAAATAAACGCGCTTATTACTAGCATGATTGTTAGACCAGAAGCCACGAGTGCTTGTATTATTGAAATTCCTAGAATAAGGCTAATGATGATAGGGATTACAGCGGAAATGGCAACTATGGGAAGCCAGTTCTTTAGAGAAGAGATATTCAAGCTCGATCGTTGTTAATATTGTTATGTATATTATCTTTTAAACCATCATTGACTAGGATAACCTTAGTGTTTGAATTTTTCAGATAAAACTACTCTATGCTGTAATTGTAATCTACATATGCTCAGCTGCATTTTACGTTAGACGTAAAGGTACCCTTGTTTCCATTATCGGATACTAATTTTACAGTCCCTGATCCACAATGTCCTGAAAGATTAATGTCAGCTGGTGTTTCATTATCACAAATATTGTCAAAGGCTTCGACCCCCTTCAAAGCAAAGCTACTTGATGACGCCTTTATGTTGGTAATGATGCCTCCCGATGATCCAAATTTTTCATGATCGATATTCCATTCGGCAAAGGTCGTCCCCTCATCATAGGACACGAAAAAATTTATCCTGACATCCTTTATCTCTTCTCCACCTTGACAGGAAATATCTCCCTTTCCTACACTTTTTAGCTCAATCTCTTCCGCAAATGTTATCTGAATAAGAGAGGATGAATAGAAGACTAGAATAAAAGCTGCTATAATTACAGCTATCATTGTTCCATTTGACTTTTCCATTGAATTTATTGATAGGATTCTATCTTTTAAGGGCTAGGTAAGATATTTCTGAATCATGTTATGTTATCTTTTACTAGTATTTGGTTCCTATTCTCGTACTCATATTTAATCGAGTTTTTAGAACTTTATTATATCCTCCGAACAACTTGACTAAAGCCGTAGTAATATTATTTTAACAGACATGAATTAGGCCTTATTTTGCTACAACATGGTCGGGCATAGATTTAGACATGTGCGAATTCTTGACAATATAATTTTGGTATCGTCGGTGTGTTGGAAAACTGTGGAAATAGTATTTTCTTTCAATGTACATTAAATTTTTAAATATTCTTTAGAATAGATATCCCAAAATTAAATTCATTAGAGTGTTGTTTATGCTGTCCCTAGAAATCTGATAATGATTAACGTTTTTATAACAAAGAATAGCATTGATAAATTGTGTTTAGGCAAAATGCGTACTATTTTGCATCGATTTTGTCAATAATTGTGCTGTTTTCGTCTTTATCTTTACCTTTCTGGAGTCATCCTGTATTTGGTCAGGCTCCAGCAACTCAGACTTCTCAAGAGCAATACGATAAACTCAAGAATTGTACTACGGATCTTAGTAAAAAACCCACCTCCGTAGAATACCTTACACATTTCAATTGTGGCCATGTCTCGAAGGATGAAAGCGGAAGGACTGTAAGACAATTTACACTTATTGTCGAGGAAAATCAAAAGATACCTGTATCATACGAAGGGCATATACTAGACGCATGGACCTTTAATGGTACAATACCCGGGCCTACTATAAGAGTTACAGAAGGCGATCTCGTCCGTATTAGAGTTATTAATAGTAATGAGAATTCAAACCCTCATTCGCTTCATACTCACTCTATCCATTACGCCAAGAATGATGGTGTTTCAATGGGAGGATATCCGGGTGGTGCTATTTCACCTGGTAGAAGTTACACTTATGAATTTATTGCGCAGCCATATGGAGTATATCCATATCATTGTCATGTAGATCCAATTGCTGATCATATCAATAGGGGGCTATATGGAATGATGATTATTGATCCAAAAGAGCCCCGGCCGCAAATGTCAGAAATGGCTATGCTCCTAAATGGATATGACTTGGATCTTGATTTGGAGGGACCAACTAAAATACCTCCAGCTGCCTTATTTCAGGCAATTGAACAAGACGATACTGAAGGATCTAACATAACTGAGGGTGCCATTAGTAACGAAACCAGCACGGATGCCAACATGACTGACGGTGCCCTTAGTAACGAAACCAGCACGGATGCCAACATGACTGACGGTGCCCTTAGTAACGAAACCAGCATGGACGCCAACATGCAACATGCCGATGAGGAAGATAACGGTGGGGAAGATGAAGTTACGGATGAGGACGATGGTGGGGTAGATAGAACTAATGAAATTTACACAGTTAATGGAAAGGCATTTGACTTTATGATGAATCCAATTGTATTACAAACTGGCAAGCCATATCGTGTCTACGTAGTAAACATGCTGGAATTTGATTTGGTCAATTCATTCCATTTACATGGAGCAATGTTTGATTATTATACTGCCGGTACAGATGAAACTGCGGATTATAGTACAGACATAGTGACATTATCGCAGGGAGACAGAGGAATTATGGAATTTACTTACGCTTATCCCGGGACCTATATGTTCCATGCACATCAGACAGAATTTACGGATCTAGGGTGGATGGGACTATTTGATGTAAGAGGAGAGCCTGTTGATCCTCCTCTACATGATGACACATGATATATTAAAAAATTATTTAGTTTTACAGACATCAACATAGTAGAGTGAAGTTGATTAAAGCCTTGTTCAATTCAAGGGAAGAGGATTTTAAATTGGTTTTAGCACTTTGAACCGATCTAAAACTGTTTCACCATTGAGATTTTGCAAGTCATTAAATAAAGCATACTTCATTCAGGATACTCAGAGAGTCAGGTATTGTAAAAAGGCTGTGAAATGAAATGTCAAATCTAACCAAAGCGAATGGATTGAAAAAGGTACTCTATAGATCTATTTCCTAGTTTATATATTCAATTTACTGGACTACAAATGTCAAAGACTTTGTAGTTTCGATGCCTGCCTGAGAGGCGCTTGCTAAAACTGAAAACGTTCCTGTTATGTCCTCATTGAGCCTAAATGAAGGTGAGAGTTTTCCATCATTATCAGTATAATCCTTTATAATATTGCCTGATGGATCTTTGATGGTCAATCGTAAAAATACCTTATCAAGCGCATTTCCGGTGAGCGGATCCGATGCAGTGAGTGTAATTGTTTGCCTTTCCCCAGCTGAAACTGGATTATGTTCCACACTAAGATCGAGCGTTATTTTATCCGAGTTTGATGCATTTGTTGTGTCAATTGGTGTTTCTGTTTGCGGCGATGTAGTTTGAACATCCGAAGTCGAAGCCTTGTTATTCGCAGTTGGTAATGGTAATTCTACACTACTTGATTGATTAGGAGATGTAGTTCCTGTAACGTTTATGCTATACCACTTAGTAACGGTTGGTCCGGTAGGTGGAACTAGACAAGTAATTTTTGATGTTAAATCATTCAGTCCTGTTTGAATAAGATGATATTTGGAAGTATAGGTGAAGTTCCATGTTGAAAAGTCCGAAGATCCGTTTGATCCGGTTGCTGTGGCGAGTTGATAGGGCTTTAGATTATTCCAATCTACATAAACCTGACATTGTGAAGTTGAATTGTCAGTAGAAGTTCCAGATATGGTAAGTTCACCAACAGGAACTTGTTGATTACCAAGAGGAGAGTCAATCTTTAT
>JAATVN010000087.1 GCA_014523595.1 Nitrososphaerales archaeon TH5888
ATTTTGCCACAGACTACAATACCCTGAAATATGCTAATCTGAATAAAAACAATAGAATATCCTTGGTTGTAGACACAACTGAGAATAACAAGAACAAGGCAGTAGTTACACGAGGTATAACCACATTTATACACAAAGGTAAAAAATTTCAAAATTTGTACCATAAGTTTTATAATAAGTTCGACTGGGTGAAAAATGATCCATGGAAAGAAGGAGATGCGCCATTCATCGAAGTTATTCCCAAAACTAAGGTTAGTTGGGGGTTATAAAACAAGGGTCAATTCGGTAAGGATTTGATCTTTATTTACAAGAAAATTGAAAATTGCATTGGAGAAATATGCAAATTCCTAATTCCAATCAAACAGGAGTACTATAAGGGAGATGGAAGTAAGATTGCGATATGTACCCTATCCAGTATGAAATTATTAACAGAAATATCAAACGATACTAGGTTGATGAATAATGTTGCTATAGTTGGTAGACTATTGTCGGAAAACAAAGGAATTGATAAAATCATCAATTATTGTATTGCAAACAAGGAAATTGTACATTTAGTAGTATGTGGCAAAGATGGCCATGGCCATAGAGCTGGTGATTCAATAATTGCATTATCGGAGAATGGAATCACAAGAGAAGGTAAAATCATCAAATCAAAAAGTCCTTATCCTCATCTAGATTCACCCTACGAAGATGTGGTGATATTTAGAGATCGTGTTACTATTCATAACCTAATCGAGGAAATGGATCTGAATCGCATAAAGTCCTACGTAGATGGAATAATTCAATAGTTCGTCTTTTTCCTTTTCTTGTTTATCCTGTTCTTTTTAGAATAATACTCGACTATATCATCAGGTGTCATGTCTAATTCAATCGTTGCCTGAAGTACAAAATGCCAAATATCTATGAGTTCTTCTTTTGCCTCTTCGGAGTCAAATTTGGTGGGATTTTTCCACCATTTCCAATTTGTCAATCTTTGAAGTTCAATAGCTTCGTGTGTAATTGCGGTGCAGAGAAATGAAATTCTCTCTTCAGTCTTCGAGGGATATCTTGGTGATGCTAACATGGAGGCCAGGCCTCTTTGCATCTCAATTAATTTTTCTAGTTTATCCACTTACCAATCATAAAAATTGTTTTATATAGATTTTAACCTTCCATGAAGATGGAATGGAGTCGTACTTCCTATCGATTGAAATAGATATGGAAGTTCTCCATTAGCATCTTTTTATGATATAACGTAAAAAAATATTAATAAATGTTTCTCCCAATGTAAATAAAATGTGATTTTTATGATATTTAATGGTTATTTAAGCAATTTTTAATAAATTAATATAATTATTAAATGTCCCAATGTAATTCTTATTAACTTGAATATTTGAGTATTCAGTCAAATTCGTATAAATATCTAGAAAACTACAATAATCTATAACATTTCCAATGATATTTCTATACATGCTAGAAATAGGATCAACAATCATGGAGTCCATCCGGTCTAACTGTAAAGTAAGATTTAGTAGATGCCAGAGGTTTCAACAGTCTAGCAGAGTATCTTGATTCGTCAACCTTCACTGTCTTCAGTTCCAAACCCACATGTGTAAGATTTGATATGGTTTTATTCAATAATTCGTTGAATGAAAGTATTTTTTTTTCAAATATGTCCTCTACTGATTCCTTATTTTCTCTTTTTGAATAGATTGAGTTAGTAATTACAATCGCAATGTCATTATGAATTGCGTTTATAGCGAGATCGTGCAAATGTTTTCTAAGTCGGATTTGTATCGATAGCGATTTTTTCTTTTCGTTTAAAAATAAGTAACTAAAATTATCAATAATCACCAGAATAGGATGTAGATGTAAGGCGTAATTGACAAGAACCATTTGGACGTTTGTTGACAGTATTCTCATCCTTCTTATTTGATGGAGTATAGAATCTGATTCTTGTTTTTCCTTGATATATGAAAGAATTTTCTCTGGCCTGAAAAATCCTTGTGTATCTCCAAATATTACGGATGAATCGGTATAGAGTCTTGCGGCGTTCACGCATAATGAATAGCAGAAACTTGATCTGGCTTCCCTTGAATCAGATAAGATATTGGTAATTACGCCTGTTCTAATTCCACCTCCCAGTATATCATCAATTGATGATGACCCTGTTGTGATTATGCGCATAAAACTAAACTCTATAATTATTTATATACAAAGTAAGAGATCTTGGGAGAAACTTTTTATTGTCGATCTTATTTTTTGAAAACAAAAGTGAAAACCTAATATGTCATCATCTCCACAGCAACCAAAAAGACCGTTAACAATTTTACAGCGCTCATTAAATATGAAAGTATCTGTCAGACTTAAAAACGAGCTGGAGTACAGGGGCCGAATGAATAATGTGGATTCATATATGAATTTGATATTATTGGATGCAGAAGAATTTAATGGCGCCAATCCTGTTGCAAATTATGGGAAAGTAGTCATTCGAGGAAACAATGTGTTATTCATCAAAATAGAAAAGGATCTCTAGAAAAAGAGACATTCTTGGGATTTGTCATAAATAGAAATGGCAAGGCGCTATCTTTTCACCTCAGAAAGTGTAACCGAAGGTCATCCAGATAAGATATGTGATCAGGTTTCTGATTCAATACTTGATGAAATAATTTCTCAGGATCCAGACTCTAGAGTTGCAGTAGAAGCTCTGACAACTACAGGGATTGTATTTGTAGCCGGAGAAGTAACTTCCAACGCAAAAATTGATGCTCAGAATGTCGTTAGAAAAACTTTGAGGAATATAGGTTATAATGGCTTAAAACATGGATTTGATGGAAACAGTTGTTCAGTTCTAACTTCTATTCATGAACAGAGCCCGGATATTTCCATGGGTGTTTCTAAAAATGAGAACGGTGTACAGGGAGCAGGAGATCAAGGTTTAATGTTTGGATATGCAACAAGTGAAACCGCTGAGCTTATGCCAATGCCCATAAGTTTGGCACACAAATTGACAATGAAATTGGCAAAGGTTAGAAAAGAAAAAACTTTAGATTGGATGGGCCCGGATGGAAAATCTCAGGTTTCTGTTATCTATGAAGATTCCGTTCCAAAGAAAATTGACACTGTCGTTGTTTCTACTCAACATACTGAAGATATCTCAATATCTCAAGTGAGAGAAGAAGTTATTTCGAAGGTTATAAAACCAATTTGTGATAATCTTATCAATGATTCTACCAAATTTCTGGTAAATCCAACTGGCAGATTTGTTATAGGTGGTCCTGTAGGTGATACTGGATTAACCGGTAGAAAGATAATAGCTGATACATATGGTGGTATGGGCAGACATGGTGGAGGTGCTTTTTCGGGAAAGGATCCCTCTAAGGTAGATAGATCTGCGTGCTACATGGCGAGATATATTGCAAAAAATATTGTTGCATCAGGCATAGCTTCAAAATGCGAAGTTCAGTTGGCATATGCTATAGGAGTAGCTGAACCTGTTTCAATTATGGTCGATACGTTTAATACAGGCAAAATTGACGAAGAAAAAATTGAAGAACAAGTTAGAGAGATTTTTGATACTACGCCTCTCGGAATAATAGAAACGTTACGTTTGAAAAGACCAATATATACAAAAACAGCGGCATATGGTCATTTTGGTAGAAACGAGCCTGACTTTACTTGGGAGAAGATCGATAAATCAGGATCATTTAAGATGTAAATTTTCTTTATAATATTCTCACAATTTTAGTATTCATTTTCCTTTTATGATGTTAATTATATTATGTATATCTCTTTCAATTTCAAATTTCCTTGAAAAGAATTTAACAATATTATTTACATCTCTCGTCAGCAATACATCGGCATTA
>JAATVN010000088.1 GCA_014523595.1 Nitrososphaerales archaeon TH5888
GAAGTGGAACCTCCCACCAATACGGAGCTAGTAAACCTCCCAAATATCATTTGCAGCCCTCATATTGCTGCTCAAACTAAAGAAGCACAGGAACTTGCTTCAACTGTCATAGCAGAAAAAGTAATACAGACCTTACTCACCAATAGATGAAAAATTTCAAATCAAAGTCTCACAGTTTGTATTTTTCTTTTTCTTTTTCTTCCATTTAACAAAATACAGATATTAAGGTCTTATCTGGAGTTATCTGTAATATGCATCAGTATATGGCTGAAATGTGGACAAAAATGTGGAAAACCAACTCAGAAGAACTAAAGGAGAAAGCCATAGCATGGAGAAAGGAACCAACCATACACAGAATTGAAAGACCTAGTAGATTGGACAGGGCCCATAAATTGGGGTACAAGGCAAAACAGGGCATAATCGTAGTTCGTACAAAGGTTGGAAGAGGCGGAATGAGGAAGCAACGTCCTACATCTGGAAGAAGACCAAAACACCTGGGCGTAGTTAGAATCAAACAAACAGATAGTATGAAACTAGTTGCTGAAAGAAGAGTAAATGAAAAGTATCCTAATATGGAAGTTATTGGTTCTTATTTCCTGTACAAAGACGGTAAAAACATTTGGTATGAAATCTTGTTGGCAGATCCTGCTCATCCATCAATTTCAAGAGACGTCGAATTTAAAAAGAGGTTAAAGGCTTTTGCAAAATAAGCTAAATGCTAACTCGAATTAGTATTAATTTTTTGAGTCAACAAATCTATCAATTTTACTAGTTCTTCCCTCCCAATGTCATTATCCAGAGTTATGTAATAATATCCTCCCGATTGCAACGGAAAGGTCAAAGTTAATACCTTCTCATTTACGGTAAGTGTGTACAATGTGGTACCTAATGTCGAATCAAATGTTTTTCTAAGATTGTTCCGAGTAGCCTCAATGAAATGTTCATTGATTGCTTGTTCAACATTAAGTAGTGGTATGAGGCCCGGGCGTAGCTGTCCTGCAACAGTCCTACCAAAAATGTTTATCCTTCCAACATAACGGATTTTTTGAGATAATAAGAGTAAATTATGACATTTTTCCTTGTTCTTGATAGAATCTTCTCTTGCAAGTTGATTGTGCTCTTTTTTTTCCATAAATAAGTAAACGAATTTTGCTAGATATATTTTTTAATGTTGTTAAAACGGATCAATAAGTTTTAATGGTCATTCCGATAGACTAGAAGATTAAATCTAAATTGAAAAAAAACACGATATATAGTTTGATAGCAATTGCGATTATTATTGGAGGAGGTCTACTTTCTATATACACATTTTTTGGATCTTTCAATCCCTTTTACGTAGTAGTAAGTGGGAGTATGATTCCAAGGATAAACATAGGTGATATTGTCATTATTAAGAATAATTCTTTTGATACTTCATTTAATAATCTTAATGTTGGGGACATTATTGTTTTTAGAGCTCCGGAAGCAAAAACAGAAGATGGAAAACCCAAGGTAATTGTACATAGGATATCTGAAATTGGAACTTTTTTTGGAAAGGAAGTTAGAGAAGTTGTGACGACACAAGGAGATGCAAATCCGTATTCCATTCCTGGTATAGACTTTCCAATATTTATGGAAAACTATGTTGGAAAAGTAGTATATGTAATCCCAAAGATAGGAACAATTTCAATGATTATAACCCCTCCCATAAACTACATAATTATGGCAATAATAATTGGATTGTTAATTTATTCCATTAGACCTAAAAAAGTAAAACGCGAGAATGAAACTGTGTAATCTGGATTTTTCAGATTAGAATGTGAATCCAACCATCTCTAACTTCTGTGCTATAAGTTTTGAGAGGTTCTTCGGCAGGTAAATTCTCAGCGATCCCACTTTCTAGATTAAATCTTGACATATGTAGTGGGCAAGTAACAGTATTTTCATCTTCATTTAGAAATCCTGTTGAAAGATCAGCGTATGCGTGAGTGCATATCCTATCAGTTGCATAAATCTTATTGTTTATCTTTGCTATCAGAATTTTTTTATCTTCATGATCAAAGTCTATCATATCACCGTTATTCACCACTTTTAGTTCACATGCCTTGATCCATACCATGACAAATCATCGTTAGCAGAGTCGTCTATCTATACTTATAATGTTTTTCGAATATATCTTCAGTTTCTCTGTATCTTGATTTTTCGACTTCAAGAATGTGTTCCATTGCTTCATCAGTTTTGAGCATTAATGGTTTTCCAAGCCATTTATTTTCCATCAAATAATTCACCCACGCTCTTATAGTAGGGCCCATTTTACGAGATAATGGTTCTAAGAACCCACTTACAATTTCTCTTTTTGCTTCTTCGTTACTAAGTCCCCTACACATAAGATAGAAAATTTGATTTTCATCTATCTGCGCAACAGATGCTGAATGAGTGGCCCTAACTTCATTTGTCTCAATTTCCAGTCCAGGAATTGTATCTGATTTTGCGCCCTTATCCAACAGTATAGCATGCCCGGCAAGAAATGATTCGGCAGATTTTCCGTTTTTATCAATTTTTATCATTCCCTTAAAAAGAGATTTGGAATTATCTTTCATTACTGATTTTGATAACACTCTGCCCCTCGTATTTGGGCCATAGTGAATCAGATTTGATGTTACATCAAATGACTGGTCATTAATACCAAAAATTATTTCTACATCTTCAGCGCTTGCTCCTTCGCCCTTCATTATATTGTCGATTTTATATCTTGAAAGCTGACCTCCAAAAAGTCCCATATACCATGACATTTTTGCATCCTTTTCAATGAACGCTTTTCTATTCGAAAAATTAACTGAATTCTTCTCATTCATTGCTTGTAGTGTTACGAAGTCTAGTTCTGCGTTTGCTCCAACATAGCATTCTAATAATTCAAACAGTGATTGCTGAATTTTATCATCAGATTGTTTATTACTATATAATTCTTGCACTATACTTGCTTTTGAATTTGATTCGGCAATTACAATATTTCTTGTTATGGATGATGTTCCATCTGGTGCAAGCACATCGATTATTCTTATTGGTTCATCAATGATGATATTTTTTGGTATATACACAAAAATACCCGAGTCAAAACAAGACAATTCTAAGGCAAGAAACTTGTCTTCAGTGTAGTCAAGTTGACTTAAATGCATTCTATCTTTAATAATACTTCCATGATCCTTTATCGCATTTTTAAGATCTGAAATGACTACACCTTGTTTTAGTAACTTGTCTGAAACTTTGGAGTGAACTATGGAGGAGCCTATTTTCAGAATACTTGTGTCCTTATCAAGCTCTCTTATTCTCTCTTTAAGATCTCCTTCTGCTTCGTAAGTTTTAGTCCCTTGAGAAAGATAAACACGATCTGGATATAGGAGATTAGCATCAGAATATTTTTTGTATAGTGGTGAAACTTCATGCGGTAGAGAAGAATAGTTTGAAAAAGCATTATTCCTTATTTCCATCAACCATTCTGGTTCTGAATTTGTAGTACTCTTTTCTTTTACATATTTGTCATCCAATGATGATAGGGAAATAAGGCTAGTTGTCATGAATTAAAGGATAAATATGAATAAACATATTATCTATCTTTCTATTTATTCTAACTCGATCCTGAGCGCCTTTTTTAATATATCATGGATATGTGTGCAATGGTTGATGTTTGTTGAAATACTTCAAGTATTTGGGAAGAGAGGCTAATCCACTTGATTGAATTTTATCATGAGAAAAATTAATAAATACTGGTTTTAACAAACTCGCCCTGTCAAAACAGATAAAAGATTGACAAGAATTTTTTCTACTGATGAGAAAGAAAATCATTGTTCTTACGTTAATAATTTTGCTTTTAGGTTCAACTTTGGCTCTTATTGCAAATGTTAATGAGAACAATATTTCTTATGCTGCCTACGTAAGGGCCTTACCAGAGAGTAGTGGACAGGTACTAGTTGACCCTTCTTTGAAAGTTGAACTATTCTTTAAGGATGGCCTCAAGGGGCCAGCAACCAGTATGGCATTTCTTGCCCCAGATGATATTCTTGTCCTGGAGAAAAACACTGGTAAAGTCCAGAGAATCGTAAACGGAAGTCTTGAACAAAACCCATTGCTTCAGGTAAAAGTGGGAACAGAAGTAGAATTGGGAATGTTGGGAATAGCGATATCAAAGAATCAACAAGGTAAAACTTTTGTCTTCCTATACTATACGGAGGCTGATAGTTCTGGAATTGTCATCGCTAACAGGTTATACAGGTATGAGCTCATAGATAACAAACTTGTAAATCCACTCTTACTTCTGAATTTGCCTGCCACTTCTCCTATTCTAGGACACGAAAATAATCATAACGGTGGAAAAGTGGTGATAGGTCCTGACAATAATGTCTATTTAGTTATAGGAGATGTTGGCGGCAGAATGGGTAACATTCAAAATATTATGAGAGGCAGTTCTCCAGATGGAACGAGCGGAATACTGCGAGTAACACAAGACGGTAAATCTGTGCATAACGGGCCATTTGGAAGTTCGGTTCCAAATATACTCTACTACGCATATGGGATACGAAATAGCTTTGGATTTGATTTTGATCCTGTTACTGGTAACTTATGGGATAGTGAAAACGGTGGAATTGATAAGGATGAAATTAATTATGTCTACCCTGGATTTAATAGTGGTTGGAGAAAGGCCATGGGTATGGCTTTATCAAGATTTGATCCCAACGAAGATTTATTTTATTTTGACGGAAAAGGAAATTACAGTGATCCCGAATTTGTATGGAAGGAAACTGTTGCTCCGACCGCCCTTAAATTCTTGAATTCATCCAAACTTGGATCACAATACGAAAATACAATATTTGTTGGCGATGTAAAGACAGGTAATCTGTATAATTTTAGACTTGATTCAGCTAGAGAACAATTATTGTTAGACCCACCATTGGATGATAAAGTCGCTGATACCCCTCAAGAAATTCAAGATATTGTATTTGGGCGAGGCTTTGGAGTAATTACGGACATACAAGTAGGATCAGATGGTTATCTTTACATTTTGGGTATCGATGGAACTATCTACAAGATAGTCCCCGCCTAAAAATATTGGGGCATAAAAATTTGACTTGTTGATTGATGAGAATATTATGCTGTATTCTTAACTTAAAATATGGCTCAGCACATGATAAACGTATGAACTCTGCAGGCGGTTTCATAAAAGCTATTGAATCAGGATCAAAGCATCTTCTTATCAAGAGATTTACATTGAGATATCCAGAAAAGAAACTAAAGTTCGTTGGTGACGGATATCAATTTGATCCAAAAAGAGGTGTAGGAATCGCAGGTTCTAGAGGTCGACACATCCTATTTCATGACAAATGCACAGGATGTCAGCTTTGTGCAATTGCCTGTGAGGGAATTGCTGAAGCAATTGGAATGGTAAAGGTCGATGAACAATGGAAGCATAACAAGAAATCTATAATGCCACAAATTGATTATGGAAAATGTGTATTTTGTGGTCTTTGTGTTGATGCA
>JAATVN010000089.1 GCA_014523595.1 Nitrososphaerales archaeon TH5888
CAGATTGAAATAGAATGAATTAAAAATAAGGTTGTACAATCCTTTTAACACATTATGTTTATGTCGGTACAAAAAGTATTCTATTTTAAACATCTTTTTCTTTTAACATTGTTCCTTTTTTTATGTATGAATACATATAATATCTCACAGTATACGTCAGGTCATTTCTTTGGAACAACTAAGAATGTTGGCGATTACCAAATAATATTTGCGCCATACCCACCTCTCCCTTTTGCCGGTAACAACTCAACTTTACTAAATTTTAGTATTCTAGATAAAGAGAATCAAAATGTAAATAACATCTTTGCATCACTTATCATAAAAAATAAGGTAAATGGATCCATCATTCAAAATATTCCATTTAAGTTTTATGAATTTAGTGATATTACTTTTCCGTATACTTTTAAAGACATTGGGGATTACCAAGTTTCTTTATTAGTCAGAATTAATGGCGATCCTACATATTCTCAAAGACCGATTTCCGTAGATTTTGATATATCAGCTACAAATCCAGATCAAGTAATACCTACTCATGAACTATTAGCATACTACTTGGTACCAGCATTAGCCGTTATAGCTGTAATTGTAATATTCTTGAAACGTAAAAACAAAATTTAATCTCGGCCCTGAATAACTTGACTGTGGATTAACTAAGATACTAAATTCTTAAAACTTTGAAATGAATGCATTTCAATGTGGTTTAACAATATCCTGGTTAAATCCTTTGTATGAATTAGTGCCATTATTTTCCTTGAGATATTCTAATATTGCATTTCTTTTTAAAGTCAATTCATCGTCATCTGTAATAGATTTGTAGAAAGTTGAGACGAACACAATGACAATTAGTAGAACAATAATAACAGCTGCAATTACAATTCTCTTGTACTTCATGTTACTGTTCATAGATTAACAAACTTGATGAAATTATAGTTTATAGTACACTTTTGAAAATAAACAGTAATCTTTATCTCGTCAGTATCAAAGTAATTTTATTTAAATAACCTTGATTTCGATGGATGTACCATAATACTATTATTATCCTAAATTATAACCGGTTTTGATGGTAAAAGTACAGTATTACTTAATACCTCTGCTAGTACTATTAATTATGATTGGTCTAAGTGTGAACAGATCTGTGTTAGGTCACACCTTTTCAGGAGATGAAAGCGCTTCTTTTTTGACTAAAGCGGAAATGATAAAAATAGAATCACAATTAGCTGAAGAACAACTTTCAAATAACGTTACTCTAGCAAAGGATCATGCTGAACATCTATCTGGGCATATAACCGCTAATGATACTGAAGAAATTTCTGAAAGAAATTCTCGCCTTGCAACGGAGCTAAATAATACGCTAGCTGATTTTAGTAACGCTTTTGAAACTGGAACTCCATCACAATCAGAAATTACTGATAAGGTTACTAATATAACAGATATAATCGCTGAAGTTGTGAACGCTAGAATAGATGAAGAACAACTTAACAATGTTACTGTAAAGGCTTTAGTGATTAATGATTTGTTAGGTGAAACTTTGGAACATTATGGCACCGCTTTAGGTACTACAGAGGGAGAACATGAAAGTGAACATGATGAAAATATGACATCTTCTTTACACTCGACAGATAATAAGAACAATGTATCTTCAAATATAGTAGATAACGCCAATTACCAGAGCGCTCAGGCAGCTATTTTACGCGCAATAGAAATCTTCAACGAAATTAAGCCGGATTCAAATACAAATTCAACTGAATTGGGAGATTCGTTAAATACATTGAAAGGAAAAATAGATAACAAAGCACCATTCGATGAAATTGATACAATAGTAGATGAGAAGCTCACCTCTTTGCTTAACAGTATTTTTAAGTTAAACCTAATTGAGGAAGGAGGAGAACATGCCGAGGCTGAATCTAATACTTGATTAGAAAATGAAAAGCCATGTTAGTGATAGAATGAAATGTAATTCTGCGACATATTCTATTGTGTCACTCTTGAATTTCATTTTTCTTTAGTTTTAAATTTATATTTGGTGACTAAAGACTTCATACTGATGTCCTCTGTTGAGGCCGCAGCTAGGTGATAAGCATATTATGAAAATTGGAGAATTAGAAGACTTGAACGTTAGTTTAAAGATGATTGTGGTTCTGCTATCATTAGCTTTAGTGTTATCAAGCGTGTCTATATTGAATTCTCAGTCGATTTATTCTCAAACATCAGAAGACGCAAAGAGTCTCAATTGTAAGGACAACAACGATCAATCCCAATATGTTAGTAATGTTTCGTTGGAGAATGATTCAGATGGAGTAGGGCCTGTTACTGACGACCTTCCAGGATTCCATTACGTTAAAAAATTTGATAGTAACGGCACACTGATTTCTGCATGGGGTACTAAAGGAACAGGGCCAGGACAGTTTTTACATGCGCATGGAATTACGGTTGATTTGAAAGGAAATGTTTACGTAAGTGATGCTGAAAAATGTAACATTCAGAAATTTGATAGTGAGGGTAATTTCATTAGTATGTGGGGCAGTAAAGGAAAAGGTCCGGGACAATTCTTGCAGCCTGAGAGCATGGCGGTAGATTCAAATGGCAACATATTTGTTGCTGATTACGCTAACCAGCAAATTCAGAAATTTGATAGTGAAGGTAATTTCATTACGATGTGGGGTAGTAAAGGAAGAGGAGATAGTCAATTCATTAAACCTTGGGGAGTCGCTGTTGATTCAAATGATAATGTGTATACAAGTGATCAGGATAATCCTGAAGTTCAAAAATTTAGCAATGATGGAAAGTTTTTGACTAAATGGAATTCGTATTCTCCTGGAATGTTATTTGTACATTTACATGATATTACTATAGATTCAAATGATTCAGTTTATGTTACTGATGGTAGAAACAATTCTTATGTAGCAAAATTTGATAATCAGGGTAATTTTACCACAAAATGGGGAGGATTTGGATACGGGAACAGTCACTTTGTTGAAAACCATGGCGTGGTTACCGATAAAGAAGGAAATGTATATGTTGTAGATACTAGGAATGTACGTATTCAGAAATTCAACAGTGAAGGCGATTTTGTTACAAAGTGGGGATCACTTGGATGTCGAGATGATCAATTCTTTATTCCCCACGATATTGCAATAGACTCTTCTGGAAATATTTATGTCTCAGACAGCGGAAATGTTCATTTTAGAGCAAATAAGACATGCGAATCTTATGAAAATCAATAATAATACAGGTGTTCAACATCTGCGCTCAATATAATCCAAAATGAAATCTCATACATGGCGAAATAAAACGGAATTTACAATGAAATAATAATTTGGAACGAATAGTATTATTTATTCCATATATCTTAATTGTCATCTGCGCATTATCCACTGTGCAATCAATATCCGCAGATTTGTTAAGTAATTCGTTACAACAGCGAATTGGAGATTATGATGTCAGCATTAATGCTGTACCCAGAGATCCAATTTCTGGACAGGAAACCCGCATCAATATTATCATTACTACAGTTAGTAACAATCCAGTAACAGATACACCCATTGCTATCAGAATATCAGATGAAAGAGATGAATTAGTAAGGACACAACCGATATTATTGTCAAGTGGACATTTCTCGTATAACTATAGTTTTAACAACTCAGGCATATTTCTCCTAAGTATTGACATTCTAGATTATCCTGCAGTGGGAAATCCTAATGACTCAAATAAAAAATTGATCTTTGATTTCCCAATTCGTGTTTCGGAACCGTATTCAGCCGAAATAGCTAACCTAAAGTTTCCTATCATCATTACGGCTGCTGCAACTGGTTCAGTCATATCATTGGTATTACTAAAGAAATTCAAAAAGAGTAAGAAAGTGACTTAAAATACTTAATTTCGAGAGGAATGTAGGAGTCAATTGCACGTAGACAAGCAACTATTCAAACTCATATTCGTCGAGTTCAGAACAATTTCCAGCATAGATATTAAAGATATTTTCTACATCATCTAATGTCGTTTGATTTATGCTTTTTTCTGAAACTTCATTGCCGATATCTAGCACAGAAAGTGCATCGAATAATTTTTTGAAATCATTACATGAAATTGTAAAATGCTGAACCATATCTTCAGACATAATTCCAGAAAGATTAGCAGATGAAATAGATGAAGTATTGGTATTTGTGCTGTCGGAAGTAATGAGGCCATCATCATTTCCCTGCCCGTGAGTGTATGGATTCTGAAAATTCAAATCAGGATCAGGGTACAGATTTAATAGAGCTGACACCAGTGCTACAAGGATTGAAGAAAATATAATAAATATCCTTTGATTTAGATGTACCTTATATTTCATACTCAATTGGTTATCCCTATGAGGAATATTAACACTAATTAATGATTAGAATCTAAATTATATTAAAAAGTTCCATCCAATTAGGTTTGAATTGACGAATATGTATATCTCCTCCGTTGAAGTATCAAATTATTTGTTGCAGAGTGCCAGTCATGGCAGGTAATACCTTTGAAAAGATAAAATTAGGTGCGAAGGAAGTTGCGGAAATCTTTACAGATAGTGATACTTATTTGGGTTCAAAAGATGAAAATGAAGACATGGAATTTTCGGATGAAGCAAGGAACTAATGAATACCTAGGACATAGTTGACTACGAACCGACTACAGTCAAGAGAGAAAGAAACCAGGAAGGTAAAAGTGACGCTGTTTAGATTCTTTACATATTGTCAGATACGAAATTACTTTATATTGTTTTTTCTGAGGTTCTGTATTGAGTATCGATTAAGTCCTAATTCATTTTCCAAATAGAAAAAATATATTTTCGTATTTATTTGAACGCTTTCCGCAATCGGAATCATCCTAGTTATCTAATAATAGAAATGTGGTATCTTAATTTAATCGATTGCGACTTATCATCTATTTAAAGTCTAATCTAGGAGATACCTTGCATGGTATAGATATTTATAATGTAAAGATTAACTTGACTAGAATATCATGGTAAAATTAACATATGGATTAACCATAATTTTTTTGTTGAATTCTGCAACATTAATAAGTTTTTCAATAGTTTGGGCCGTAGACATTAAGGGAACTGTGGCAAATGACAACATCATGGGAACTTCTACGGATGATGACATGAGAGGATTTAGAGGCAACGATCTTTTGAATGGACTATCAGGCAGTGATGAAATTCAAGGGGAGGGTGGTAATGATATTTTGAATGGCTCTGATGGGAATGATTACCTTGCTGGTGGAGATGGGACGGACGTTCTTGATGGAGGTGTAGGTAGTGATGAGCTCCACGGAGGAGATGATCTCGATAGACTAATTGGTGGAATCGACAGTGATATTTTGTATGGTGCCTCCAATAATGACATTCTTGATGGTGGTCCTAGCGATGATCGACTTTATGGAGGTCAAGGAAATGATACTCTAAGTGGTGGGCAAGGAGGCGACTACTTTAGATGTGGATCTGGGGAAGACAAAATAACTAATTTTAATTTTGCCGATGGTGATCATGAGTTTGGAGATTGCGAAATCAAATGATTCAGATATTTCATTAAAGTTCTTGAAATTAACCCTAAATCATCAATAGTTATTAAAATTTAACTTAACACTGCTAAAAAATAGTAGGAAGGGTTATTTTTAGTATTACATAAATAATTCCCCTTCCCCGAACGCTTATAAATTTCCATACATCATTCAGCTATTTCTACTATAGTCCCATGTAGAGTAATATTTTGGCTTGATTTCCAATATTACTGAATTTCCATTTCTTACATTTTCAAGTAATACTTTTGCCATAGGATGATCAATACTACCAAGATATTTCAACATTATTCTTTCTGCTATTGGAAGATTGGTATCGGGGTTGTTCAATATTTTGACGTCCCCTTTACCCCTTATGCCTTTATATGGAGGATTTCCCTCATCTATACAAAAATAAATCTTATCGTTCCTTTTCAAGTTATTGGTCTTTTTAGATTGTTTTCCAGTTTCTACAAAAATTACATCTTTAGAATCATCATAA
>JAATVN010000011.1 GCA_014523595.1 Nitrososphaerales archaeon TH5888
AGCATATTTACGTCGATAATTCCTGCGAATTTTCTAGCTCTTTCTATTCCTCCTTCATCTGGGGAAATGACTATGGGGTTGTTTAGTGTAATATTTTTTTTAACATAACTAGCCAAAGATGGAATAGCGGTTAAATCTACTGTTTTAAAAGAATAATTAAGCGAGTTGGGACTATGACTATCAATAGTTATTAACTTTGTAGTTCCTAATGACTCCAAAATTCGTCCAACTAAATTGATAGTTACTATCTCTCCGTCAACAAATACCTTATCCTGTCTTGTGTATGCTAAATATGGACTAACAACACAAATATCGTTCGCACCGTCTTCTCTGCATTTGTAGATAATCATGAATAATTGCATGAGATGCTGATCTGTAGGAGGATATGTAGAATGAACGATGATGCAGTTCCTTTTGGCCACATTATCTAGTCTAATTTTGCTTTCTCCATCTGCAAATACACGTAATTCGACATTTCTATATTGAGCATCCAAATCTAATGAAATTTTTTTTGCGAGAGAAGAATTTCGCTTATCCGAAATAATTACAGTGTTGTTTTTTTGCAATGTAAGAATATGGAAATATTTTTCAACAACTATTTAAAAGTGTTAAATTAGCTTAATGAATTAGTTATTCTGTATATGGAATGTAAAAGGTTTTCATATCTTCAGCTAAATCTACGTTGTTGTGAATAGATCTTGCTTCGTCCAAGAGAATATTTGGATCATCATATCTTGAACTGAAATGTGTGAGAATTAGCTTGCTGCAATTTGACTCCTTGGCAAGTAGAGCTGCTTCAGCAGATGTAGAATGAAATGTCTCTATTGCTTTAGTTTGGTAGTCATGGTTGTAAGTTGATTCGAAAATTAAGATATCACATGAATCAAAAAAATTTCTAAGTTTAGAAGACGGTCTGGTATCCCCAGATATACCTATTTTACGGCCCCTCCTTTTGGGCCCAACTACTTCATTTGATTTTATTAATTTACCATCAATAACTACATCTTCACCATTTTGTAACCTATGATACAACTTTCCTTTAGGAATGGAAAGCTTGGAAGCTTTCTCAATATTGAATATTCCTGGTCTGGGAAGCTCATTAATGCAATAAGAAAATGCGGGCACTGAGTGGTCAGCTCTACAACAGCTGATCTGATAATCATCTTCGGATGCAATTACTCCTTCCTTATCAATTACGTGAATGGCGATTTCAAATGACAATCCAATATTGATAATACGAAAATTCTCATGGATAAATTCTCTCAATCTTGATTCGCCATAGATATCAATTTTTTTTGTGCGCCCGAGAAGAGACATGGTTTGAAAAAATCCTAATAATCCTAGACAATGATCAATATGCAAATGAGTTATGAATACTTTCATTTTCTTATTTATTCCTAGTTTGGCTTGAAGAAAATTCTTTTGCATTCCTTCACCGATGTCAAATATTAACAATTCACCTCCTCTTTTAATTACAATTGAGGATAAACCCCTTTTTTCAGTTGGAATGGCTGCGGATGTTCCAAGAAATACTATCTTCATGTCGGCCATAAATTATACATCAATAAGTGTTCCAGTAAATTATAAGCGTTTGTTTGAACAGTAACATCATGAGAAATCTTTATTATCATCCATACCTTGGTCTTGTAAACGCAAACTACCGAGTAAGATGGTGAATTGAACCGGAATTAGCTTATTATTTTGAAAAAATCTTTTAAGAGTAGTTTTTGGTTTTGAGACAGAACATCATATGATTCGATAAATTCTTTTTCTATAGATATCTGTTCTTTTAGGACAGAACGAAATTTATCAATAGTAATAGGAGTGATGGTATCTATTTCACCGGCGGTGTAAGCATAAATATATGCATTAATAATTTTTATTACAAAAGATGGTATTGTTTTTAATAGGAGTAAAATACTTTTTTTCATGACGTCATTACCAGATGCATTACTATTCATATTATCGAAGTAAGATTCAAGTATTTTCATTCTGATATTTCCCAACTCTTCAATGGATGATGCAACTAAAATTCCTGTTTCTGTCAATTCATAGAAAGGAACTCCTTCTAATTGGAGTGCCTTTGGTCCACGTCTCAATGGCAAACGACCCGCTTCCTTAACTACGCCAGATGGTATTAAGACTTCATCGAGATCTTTGAATATGCCGGAGTAGATATTCTGCCATAATATACCATTGTTCTTTGCTATTGCGTGTGCAATTGATGTCCGTGTTCTCAGTTCTGGATTTTTTTCCAAAACAAGGTGAGTCATAATTCCTCTTTGTCTCTTAGCCTCACCAGTGAACTTATTTTTCTTTGTTTTAAATGTATCAAAGATAGCAATGTGAGCTGTTTTCTGCTTCAAAAAGTGCTATCACCGCTTATTATGAGCATAATTTTCAATTATCAATCAAGTCTTTTATATTCTAATTGTATGATTTCTGATTATTATTTTGGTTTATATTATATTGTAAATAGCATAATATTCTTGTCAAAATTATAATATCCTGTACTTGGCAGTACACTACCCGGAATTTCAAACATTGACAATACCTGTTTTGAAATTAAATGAAATCGATAATTGTGTGCTGATCCTTTACGTCTTGTTTAAATAACAAGTTTAATTCTGCTTGCAATGTATTTATTCTGCTAGTTAGATATTCGTTTATCTTAAATTCTGAACAGATATTTAATGCAGTCTGTACATATTTCTCTACCGAACCCCGTGTTACAGTTTGTAATAATTCATTATGACATTCCAGGCATCGACCAATCAGTGGCATTCTTCTGTATTTTTGTCCACATTTAGTACACCTAAATGACTGTGATGAATAGGCCCTCAAATTTCCCATGATATCAGGTAAAATGTGAGTCGTTAAAACCATGGACATTACTTCGTCAGCATCAACAGCATTAATTAGCTTGGCAGTACTTATTTGCATTTTTAGCTTTTCTTCCATTGTGCTCAAAGTCGAATACAAACTATGTGATTCATCCAGCATAATATTGTCTGTGGTATGAGTGAATTTATAATCAAAGAATTGATTTGCATGTCCTAGTCTCTTTTTGATAAGATCGATGTTGTCAATTACATTGGTTTTTTCCATATTCCAAGAAGATCTATAAAAATCCAATGGATATCTCTCATCAACATCTATGTTGTGAGCTTGCCTTTGAACTTCATGTGGAAATACTAAAGGTTGAATTAGTAATGGTGCGTCCATTAGTCCACCAATTCTATCAGGCAGATATTCCTTTGAAAAGTTTAGAAAGATATCCATTAGTAACATTATAGAGTCTGCGTCACCATCACAATCTCTTCGTTTTGCAGAATGCCAGATGGGTGAACCAAGACATACCTGGGAATTGACAAATCCAATGACTCTACCAATTATTCCTACCGACGTATGTGGTGCTAAGCCAACAATCAAGTGTCCAATCAAATCATCTATTGAATCTATTTTATAAAATGCCTCAACTCCATAGAATCGTGTCAGTTCTTCATCTACAAACTGAGCAATTTTCACGAGGTGTTCTGCAGCATGAATGGGTATTATTATATCCTGTATGAATAGTTCTAGCAATTGTTCTGATGATCCTAGATCACTCCCTATCTGATCTTTGAGATATCCGAGATCTCTTAATTTTGTAATATCTGTTTTGATCCATTTTGGTTTAAAGTGCGTCAAAGGTTCATTCGTTGCGTCAAAACGTATGGTTCCATCCTTAAATGTATACAGGTTATGCTTCTGTCTCAGGATTCCCTTTTCCAGAGGTTCTGCGCATCTATTTTTACCCATTAGGGCTTTAACTCCTTTTAATGGCTCAACCGGTG
>JAATVN010000090.1 GCA_014523595.1 Nitrososphaerales archaeon TH5888
TCTCTATAATTTCCATAACTTTTAGCATATTTTCGATTGAGCTCTCATCACTTCCTGTATGATGATGATTGTGGTTCTCAGGCCAATAAAATGGAGTAGAAACTTGGACCCATTTTCCAGGTCTGAACCATGAAACACCTTTGTATTCATATAGTTCAATCTCTCCTGGATGGGAAGCCTCATGAGCGTTGAACCAGTCTTCTATTCGATCATCCACCCATCCATGAAGTCTCCAAAATACTGGATTTACATGAGATGAATAAAAGTCACCAAGGTAGTCATATTTTGGATCATCCCATTTCTCGTTGAAGTCAAATGATCCCCTTCCTGTTGGCTTTCCAGTTTCTGGATTTATTGGCGGTATTCCAGTCTTTGGATCTATGGGAGCACTTGACCATCGCATATGCATTTGGTTGTGAATTACAAATTCTAAGAGATTGCCTAATTCTCCAAGTGAAAAAGAACTAAGCTTTCGACGATCCTTAAATTGCCTTTCAAGATATCTCATAATTGATGTGAAGTAACTAGAACTTTTTAGAAACTTCAGGGATTTTAGGTCTTCAAGGTCCTCTTGTTCGGATTCAGGGCCATTAGATATGAAATATGCTGGTGGTATCATGTAACCAGATTCTAATGGATTAAATCTATAGATCTTTTTGCCTGGGTTTTGAGGATCTTCTTGTTCTGAATACGAGAACTGCTGAGTACTAGGTACGGGTAGTGTTTTCCAGCTTTCAATATAAGAAACTCCTTGTGATTTATATTTATCTTTAACCATTGCAATCATCTTTCTATGCATAAAGAGAAAATCTTCTCCAGCACCATTAGTAAGATCTAGTGTGCCTCCTGCAGTAAAAGGGTGACGGTCAAGTTCCCAATTTAGGTCACGAATCTTTTGTTTGTCATTTTCATTTAATATTTTCCACCATATTTCATACAGACGAATAGTATGCCATATTGCATGTACTAGTCTGTGTGACTTTGATGCAAGCATAGATAAAGCATTAGGAATTATGGCTACTCCGTTAATTTCTCTAGGTTCTACAAAATCTCTTTTTACGGAAACAAAACTTGCTGTTGCACCAGCTTTATGTGTTTGATCTCCCGATCCATGGTCCTTAACTCTAAATTCAGTTCCAGTCAACGAAAGACGTTGACCAATTCCATTCTCCCATGTTCTTGTTACTGAGCCAGAGTATTGGTATAAAAAGTCAGAAATTGTTGTATTTGGTCGTCCTTGACCTTCAAACTCGAGAGTGATTTCAGGAAACCAGCTTTTTACTGTTCCAGTGATATCCATGAAAGCCCTTTCAGATGCTGCCGGCTCTGCAGGAAGTGAAAGAGTGCCAGTTACTACACCATTAACTTGTACAATTAAAAAAAGCTCTGCTTCTGATACTTTTATCTTATTAAAGTCATTAACAGGTAATGGTGTGTCTATAAAACTACGATACGTATAATAACCTGAGAGTTCTTGAGGTTCAATTTCCATTATGTATCTAACCTGATCAGGTTATAGTAGATTAAAAAACTTTTGGCAATCTAAATGTAGCATTCAAAATTGGATTAAATTTCTATTACAAACTACTGGACCTAAATGTAAATACAAATTACAACCGTATGAGGACCACCTGAATCCTTCTTGGGACAATTTGTAATCGGTACTCTTCCAAAGAGGAATACCTAATAAAAAGTAACATATAGAAACTGGTAACATAAACTAGTGAACAGAATTGAAGATTAAACAAGTTAATTTTAGAATCTATAATTTAGTTCTGTTACAATATTCAGTGATTCCCTCTGAGATTAAATCCGTATCATCGTTAACAATTCGATTACCGCCGGGTCCCAGTATCTAAGCTTCACTACTAAAATTATTAATTGGTCCTCCTCTTTGTAAATAATATCATACACTTATCAAATGGATTACATACATTATTGGATTTTATCAACTATCTTTTATTGACTTTTTAAAAGACAAAAATGCAATAGATGATTTGTGAATATGAGACAATATATGAAATTTAAATGGCTATATAGATTGGTCGTTTAGACAATGATATGATTGGCGGCTCACTATTGGTTGGAGGAGTGTCTAAAAGATGGCGAATGCTATTATAAATTTGGAAGGCAGATGGAGAGGCGACGGAGATGAGAGCCCTCGGAGAGCCGTTATTTCCTTGTCATCACAGTCCATCACAATTAACATGACCGCTTTCGGTCGTCCTGCTGCCCGTGGCTCCATAATTAATGACTCTACTATTAAGGTAACCTTTCCTGATGATAACACTTTTGCAGGGAGGCTTGAACAGCCAATTACAATTAGATGGTCAAATGGTACGGTATGGAAGAAAGTGATTGATATTGCGAACGCTCTAAGAGGCTATTGGACAGCTGGGGGTCCTCAACGTGCAAGTATTTCCGTGTCATCACCTTCCATCACAATTAACATGACCGCTTTTGGCCGTCCTACTGCCCATGGCTCCATAGTCAATGACTCTACTTTTACAGTAACCTTTCCTGATGATAACAGTTTTACAGGCACACTTGAAGGACCAAAAACAATTAGATGGTCCAATGGCACGGTCTGGACGAAGGTGTTCGTCGAAGGATGAATCTAATATAATTTATGAATTAGGCATGAAGTTAAGTCCAGGGATAGAATTAGATTTGAATACAACTTACAAACCTTGGGATAAGTTGTCCTTTCTTGAGCTTTCCAAATAATATTTTGTTCGATCTATGCAATTTTGGTATTAAATACTCCATTACTTATAGTCCGTTCAGTGATCTTTATTAATAAACCATTATCAGCACAATCTTTCATTTTCTATTAATCGCTAGCAAATCATAATTCAGACATTGTATAATGAGATCTATAAATTTAATATTTTTCATCATTTAATGTTTTTTTATATCTTAAACTTAAGATCTTCACGGGATCCTTCACATATAGTTACTTTTTAAATCGTCATTCATAATTGCATAGTGGGGTGAAAAAGTAGGACCTCTACAAGGGCGATTTTTTTCTGTCAAAGCGGTCTTAAAAAGAGTTTGGTGATTGCAATCAGGGTTATTTCATTGCGATGTCTAGTACTAAGAGTATAAGAAAATCAATTTTATTATTGAGCATTAATTAATTTCCTACTTCAAAAGAGAACACTGAAAGTATTCCGTGTTGTACTTTCTAAGTCGAATACGGAATAATCTAATGTAAAAATTAATATATTTTTCTGTATGTGGTTTATTCGAGCGTCTTTTCATGTTCAGTAGAAATTAATGTAACTAAATCATATCTTTCTGCTATGAAGCACATCAACTTAGCTCACTTGGTGATCATTTCCATCTCTCTGGCCGTTCATATCTTATTTCCGAACCCTTACGCGTTTGGACAGATAGACAATACCACTGGAATAGTTACGCCAGATAACAACACGAACACAGGAGGCTCGTCTAATGAGAGTGGAATAATGCAGAATACTTCGGGTATGATAGATGATGCATTTGACGCACTAAAGGACTCATTTGGATCATTTTTTGGTAAATAGCTAGGAGCTAGGATTTTCTAATAATAATAGTAGTGGTTATCATCGATGTGTTTGGCGCTAGAATGATATCTCCTTCATCTGTTTTAAGCTTACTGTACAATAATCCGATGTCGTAAATTATACCTGTGTTACCAAATACAGTAACTTTCTCTCCAATCCTGAAGGGCCTTGTGATGGCTAGATACAGACCAGAAATTAAATTTCCTAACACACTTTGGCTTGCAAACCCGATTACAATAGCGGTAATTGTTCCAATAGATGCGGCAATAAGAGGGTCCTGGCTCAAATACGAAATTATAATGGAGATTACAATAATAGCTCCGATGATTTTAATTAGAATGCGTATTATCTCCGCATTATTTTTCAAGGCATCGTAGGAAAGCCTGTAAAACACGTTTGCAAGAGAATTAACTACAAAATATCCAATAATTGCAACAACACCAATTTTCAAATATGGCCCATATCTGTGTTCAAGCATTTGTTCAATGAAACTACTCGCAACAATTACAACAGCAACTGCAATAATCATGATTGTTATTGTTTTAAAGAGAGATCTTTGTTTTTTGTCTGTACTATTAGAATTATTATATTTCGTATTCTTATTTTCGTTGTTATCTTTTCCGTTATCCACGATGTGAATGATAAGGTACTCTCTATATTTCAAATTTTCATGAACTATTATGTGTCACACGACGACTAAAGTTTACCATTTAGTATTGGGTCAAGATCTTTTTTTGAGAATAAAAGATGACCATATTTTGGCGCCATTGATCGTTTAATTACTAAAGACTTAAAGAGATGGATTTAGGATATAATAAAGATCTTTATGGTAAAATGTGCAGAATGTGGAAGTGAACTTCCACAAAATGCTAAATTTTGTCCAAATTGTGGAACCCAAATAGGACTAGAAAAAGATGTCTATGAGGTGTCTGCTGGCGGCCTGGTAGGAAAAGTCAAGGAGATAATTCAGGATGCAAGAGTTAAGAGAATAGTGATAAAAGATGAAAAAGGAAATCTACTTCTTTCCATCCCAGTGACATGGGGAACGGCAGGAGCAGTTGCAATGATTACACTGGCACCATGGCTTGCAGCCATAGGAGTTATTGCAGGAATAATAACTAGATGCAAAATAGAAGTAGAAAAATCTCCAGAACCCTAGAGCAATTCTTGGTAGGTCGGTAAGTAAATTAATGCTAGTATAGTAGAATGGTAAACTGTTGTATCTACGCAAATTCTTTGAAATATTTTCTGGGTCAACCAACGTCAAAGACTAATCTTAATGGCCAAGTTTGAAGGTTTGATAATGAGTGTTTGATATAATTATTTGTAAGGTAAAGCTTTGATTACTTTAGGGCACACCGACCTAGCTTAGAAGAGATTGAAGTCTCAGTCATACTCTTGAAATCATTAGGATATATCATAATTGTGGTCAAATCGATTATTAATTGAATAAAAAGGTCATAAAATCTGAGAATCTATTTATTACGGAAGTAAGATTTGGAATCAAGAATCTCGAATTTTGTCTTCTGATAAAAAAGATATTAAAATTACGAATCATGTATATCAGCCTAAACACGAAATTTTATCCAAAAAAGATGCTGAAGAAGTTTTAAAGAAATACAATACTAAGCCAAGTCAGCTCCCATACATATTAATTAACGACAAGGGATTAGAGGATCTAGACGTGAGACCAGGAGATATTATTAAGATAACAAGAACGTCATTTACTGCCGGCGAAAGTGTTTATTATAGATATGTAGTGGAGGACTAGCACAGCCATGTCACAAAATACACTTGATATGTGGGCAATTATCCACAATATTTTACAAAAGGAAGGAGTAGCAAGACAACATCTCAATTCCTATGGCGAATTTATTGAACGAGGACTGCAAAGTATTATCGATGAAGTCGGAGAGATAGAAATTGAAACTGCAGAATACCCGTACAAAATACGATTGGGCAAAATTAAACTACAGCAACCCAGAATCATGGAATTAGATGGTTCGGTAACTCACGTAGCTCCTGTAGAAGCCAGGCTTCGCAACCTAACTTATGGATCTCCTATAATGCTTGAATGCAGTATTGTTGAAGATGAAAGAATTCTAGAATCAAGATTTATTCATATTGGAGATATTCCAGTTATGGTAAATTCAAACGCCTGCATACTGCATAACCTTCCCGATACAAAACTCATTGAACTTGGAGAAGATCCAAAAGACCCAGGAGGCTATTTTGTTATTAATGGTTCAGAGCGTGTAATCATTGGCTTAGAAGATTTATCATACAACAAGATTATTGTTGATACAGAAGAAACAACTGGTAACTTGGTTTACAAGGCAAAAGTTTACTCTTCAATTGTCGGATATCGTGCAAAATTGGAACTAATTATGAGACCAGACGGTTCAATTGTTGCCAAAATTCCAGGATCTCCTGTCGACATTCCACTTATTACATTAATTAGGGCGCTGGGTCTTGAATCTGATAAAGATATTGCAGATGGTGTCTCTCTAAATTCAATAATACAGGATGAGTTAGAACCCTCATTTGAGAAAGCAGGAGAAATTGTGACCAGTAGGGACGCAATTGTCTACATAAGCAAAAGAATAGCGCCCGGAATGTTGGAAGAATTTCAGATAAAGAGGGCTGAAACTTTACTTGATTGGGGATTGCTTCCACATCTTGGAAAGAATCCTGAAAACAGAAACGAAAAGGCGCTCTTTTTGGGTGAGGCAACATGCAAACTTGTTGAACTTAGACTTAATTTGGTGGCGTCTGATGATAAGGACCATTATGGTAATAAAGTTATAAAATTTGCAGGTCAGATGCTAGCAGACCTCTTCAGAACAGCCTTTAGAAATCTTGTGCGAGATATGAAATATCAACTGGAAAGATCCGGTCAAAAGCGAGGGATAAATGCAGTCGCTGCAGCAGTAAGACCAGGAATAATTTCTGATAAATTAAACAATGCCATTGCAACCGGAAACTGGGGAAGGGGAAGAGTAGGTGTTACCCAACTCTTAGACAGAACAAATTACATATCAACTATTAGTCATCTTCGCAGAATTCAATCACCTTTAAGCAGAAGTCAACCTAATTTTGAAGCAAGGGATCTTCATTCTACACACTTTGGTAGGATATGCCCTGCTGAAACCCCTGAAGGGTCAAACTGCGGTCTAGTAAAAAATATTGCTTTATCTTCCATAATATCGGTAAGCGTCTCTGTTTCAGAGATAATTGAAAAGTTGTACGAACTGGGCGCCCATCCTGTTGAAGAGGCTTCTGATATGTTGCGAAAAAATGGAACCAGAATATTTGTAGACGGACGCCTAATTGGTTACTACGATAATGGGCAGCACTTGACTGATACTCTTAGAAGTTTAAGAAGGTCCGGAAAAATGCACGCGCATGTTGGGATATACTATTATTCAAACGAAAATGAAAATGCAACAAAGCGTCTGTACGTAAGTTGTAATTCTGGAAGAATACTTAGGCCACTTGCAATTGTAAAGGAAGGCAAACCAGTAATAACACTTGATGTTCTTGACTTGATAAAAAGGAATATGAAATCCTGGTCCGACTTGCTATGGATGGGTATGATAGAATTAATCGATGCAAATGAAGAGGAAAATTGTTATGTGGCAATGAACTATGCCAGCCTTGAACCAAATCACACACATCTTGAAATTTATCCACCATCGATACTGGGCGTTGGGGCTTCCATAATTCCATATCCAGAGCACAATCAATCTCCAAGAAATACTTATGAAAGTGCAATGGCAAAACAGAGTCTGGGATTTTCCACACCTTTAATGAATGCAAGCACCTACGTAAGACAACACTTTATGCTGTATCCACAAATTCCTGTTGTTACAACTAAAGCGATAAACCTTCTTGGAATGGAAGAACGTCCTACAGGTCAAAACTGTATTGTCGCAGTATTACCATTTGAAGGATATAATATAGAAGATGCAGTAGTATTTAACAAATCATCTGTAGATAGAGGTCTTGGCAGAACTTTCTTTTACAGAGTGTATGAAGCAGAAGCAAAACAGTATCCAGGAGGAATGAAAGACAAATTTGAAATTCCGTCATCTGACGCAAATATTAGAGGATACCGTGGCGAGAAATCATACAGGTTACTTGAAGATGACGGTGCTATAATGCACGAATCAATAGTAAATGGAGGAGACATATTGATTGGTCGAACTTCGCCGCCAAGGTTTATGGAAGAATACAAGGAATTTGAGGTAAAGGGCCCGTATAGAAGAGATACATCAATAGGTGTAAGACCTTCTGAGAATGGGGTAATCGATTCAGTTGTAATGACTCAATCCGTAGATGGAGGAAAAATGTACAAGATTCGAGTCAGGGACATGAGAATACCAGAAATTGGAGATAAATTTGCATCAAGACATGGCCAAAAAGGTGTTGTAGGCATGCTTGTTCCACAAGAAGACCTTCCTTATACCGAAGATGGGGTAGTTCCAGATGTTATGATTAATCCACACGCATTTCCATCAAGAATGACTGTCGGCCAATTCATGGAGTCACTAGCAGGAAAATCTTCTGCCCTTCGGGGTAAGGTGGTTGATGGTTCAGCCTTTGTGGGAGAAAAAATTAATGATCTTAAGGAAGTACTAGAAAAATATGGCTTCAAAGCGACTGGCAAAGAAGTGATGTATGATGGACGTACTGGCAAGAAGTTTAATGCTGAAGTGTATGTCGGTGTAGTCTATTACCAGAAACTTCACCACATGGTAGCTGATAAGATTCACAGTAGAGCAAGAGGACAGGTTCAGATGCTTACAAAACAACCAACAGAAGGTCGTGCTCGAGGTGGAGGTCTTAGGTTTGGTGAGATGGAGAGGGACTGTTTGATTGCGTATGGGGCTTCAATGATGCTAAAAGACAGGCTTTTAGAAGAGTCTGACAAGGCTGAAGTAAATATTTGTGAACGCTGCGGATTACTAGCCTATTATGATATCAAACAAAGAAGGTATGTATGCAGGGTGTGTGGTGACAGAGCAAAAATTTCTTCAGTGGCCATTGCCTATGCGTTTAAACTATTATTGCAAGAAATGATAAGTCTTAACGTTGCTCCAAGGTTGATTCCAAAGGAGAAGGTGTAAAAATTATGGAAGTTGAAGATACTCTAAAAATTTTAGGCGGCATAAGGTTTAGCGTACTATCCCCTGTTGAGATACGCAAGTTCAGTGTAGTTGAAATCACCGCTCCAGAAACATATGATGAGGATGGGATGGCCGTCCAGGGTGGTCTCATGGACAATAGACTCGGAACATTAGAACCCGGACAAAAGTGTGGAACTTGTGGAAATACATCTGCCAACTGCCCCGGACACTTTGGTCATATTGAATTGGCTGAAGCAGTACTGCATATTGCTTTTGTGGATGATATTCACAAACTATTACTTGTTTCTTGCAGGTCGTGTAGCAGAATAAAACTTTCAAATGAAGACCTCGCAAAATACAAGGATCTTCGAGATACAAAGGCTGCATATGCTGTAATTACTCTTGAAAATATCAAAGAGGAAATAATAGAAAAAGCCAAGAAGGTAAAGATTTGTCCTCATTGTCAAAAGGAGCAATATGATCTTGTCTTTACAAAGCCTACAATATTTGTAGAAAAAACAGAAATTGGTGAAAACAGGCTTCTTCCAATCACAATCAGAGAAAGGCTGATGAATATTCCAAATGATGATCTCGTTTTGTTAGGATATGACCCGGAAACGGCAAGACCAGAATGGTTTGTTCTGCAAGTTCTACCAGTACCTCCGGTTACCGTTAGACCATCAATCATTCTGGAAACTGGAATAAGATCAGAGGACGACCTTACTCATAAATTAGTCGACATTATCCGAGTCAATCAAAGACTTAAAGAAAGTAAGGAAGCAGGCACACCTCCTCTAATTGTTCAGGACCTGGTAGATCTACTTCAGTATCATGTAACTACGTATTTTGATAATGAAGTATCTGGCATTCCACAGGCTCATCATAGATCCGGCAGGCCATTGAAAACACTAACTCAGAGGCTAAAGGGAAAGGAAGGACGCTTCAGAGGATCGTTATCTGGCAAGAGAGTAGATTTTTCCAGCCGAACCGTTATCTCTCCGGATCCCAATTTGACAATCTCCGACGTTGGTGTACCCGTTGATGTAGCAAAAAAACTAACGATACCTGAAACAGTTAGCGAATGGAACATTGAAGACCTGAAGAAAATGATAATTAACGGACCAAATGAATATCCGGGAGCCAATTATATCATTAGAACAGATGGCGTAAAAATACGACTTGATTATGTTACCGATAGAAATATTCTGGCCGATTCAATTAGTCCTGGATACGTTGTAGAGAGGCACTTACGTGATGGAGATGCGGTAATCTTTAACAGACAACCATCTTTGCATAGGATGTCAATTATGGCACATTATGTAAAGGTACTGCCGTACAGAACATTTAGACTACATCCTGCAGTATGCCCCCCTTACAACGCAGATTTTGATGGCGATGAAATGAACCTTCACGTTCCACAGAGTGAAGAGGCACGTGCCGAGGCTGCGCTGTTGATGAGAGTACAGGACCAGTTAATTTCTCCAAGATACGGAGGGCCAATAATTGGTGCAATAAGGGATTTCATAACAGGTGCATTTATCCTTACACAGGATAAGACATTTTTGAAAGAAGATGAATTTACAAATCTGGCATTGCTAGGCGGATATTCAGGACCTCTACCTGAGCCAAAGCATCATGAGAACGGCAGAAAAATCTACACTGGAAAACAGCTCTTTTCACTCTTTTTACCAAAGGACTTTAATTTTGTTATTACCTCAAAATGGAACAAGGCATCAAAGGGCGAAGGCAAAGACGTTGTCATAAAGAATGGCGAACTGATGAGTGGAGTTATTGACAAGGCGTCTATTGGCGCAGAAGAACCAGATAGTGTTTTACACAGAATAGCCAAAGATTATGGAAACGAGGCAGCAAAGCGATTTTTGGATTCAATTCTAATTGTATTAAAAACTTACCTTACACATAACGGTTTTTCATACGGCTACTCTGATCTCTGGTTGTCAGATGAAACGAGAGAAGAGATTAGTAGTGTTATTCTCAAGGCATATGAAAAAGTATATGAATTAATAAAACAGCACGATGATGAAACATTACCA
>JAATVN010000091.1 GCA_014523595.1 Nitrososphaerales archaeon TH5888
GCGGTAGTAGGTAGGATTGGGGTGTTAGCCGTACCCCAAACCGGAAATCGGCTTTATGCTGGGATCAGTAACTACTGGGTAAATCTTTAGATGTGAAGTTCCTGCTTGCTAGGCTGATATGAAACCACGCCGTGTCGGATGGGTATGAGCAACAATATATGCGAAGGCATGTGCTTGATTGTGAGTTGTCGAAATGGATGAGGTCCGGGAGGGTGCAATCCTAAGGCAGCATATCCATGCTAGCACGTCTACGTGATTGATCTTGCAGAGCTTGAGATTGGGCTTTACTTCTTTAGTGGTACCGGTAGGCTACTACCGCATTTGAATGTTACATCTTTAGGCAAATACCTACAGCCAATGTTTAATCTGTAGGAATCCTTCTGGGGATTCACCTTTTAGTAATTTAATGAGTGAAATTGCCTGAGGAACCGATAACACTGGCTTGTGGAAATGATTATCCGTTCCGATCCGAGGACAAGCAACTTGGACAAAAGCATCTATATCTTGAAATGACAATAATCGTTCATCCGTAATTTCGGTCATAGCAATCAGCAGTATTTTTTTGCCTTCCTCTTCCAGCAACCTCTTAAGTTCTAGTGCCTTAATTTTGGCAAATTGTCCTTCCTTTAATCCAATAATTATTCCTATAGTTTTGGCATCCTGAGCCTTGAACACGGATAATATCGCCTTCTTTTCGAGTTTCTGTGCAATATCGTTAATTTCTGAAAATTCGTTAAAATAAGGATCCAACATGAATGTAGGTTTCTGGGTAACGATTGCAATACTGGTAGAGTGAAAAATACTCTGCCCCAAGAAAATGTACGCATCAACCATGTCTTTGGAATCATAAGCAGGGTAGAACTCGCAGCCAAAAACCTGTGCATCGTTCAAGTGGCCCTTACCCCTTCCGATAACCACTTCATACCCATGATATTCAAAAATCTCCTTTACTTTTTGCACGGATTGTAGATATTGACTATTGGTCACGAGAGATATCTTATTAAAATTCTTCTTTAATTCAATCGCACATATTTTTGCAATTTTACCAAAATCTATATCATCAAAAGCATCAATCATTACTACTTTATCTCCAAACTTTTCCATAGCGATGGTGTGTCCAATGTTGAATAAGATATCTACACCCAAAGTCTCTGCAGCATGAATATTTAGATCGCATGACCCCCAAGATGTATCTCCAATTACGTACACCGGGATCTGGTACTTCTCGGATAATCTGTGCGCACAGCTTTGAATTTTCCTTAAGATACCATCGGGACCATCTAATGCGACAGAGCGTGGTTTTTTTTCATTAATTGTGGAGTGAATCTTTTCTTCATCGATTTGAATCAATTAACTACTCTTCAAACAATTCAATTAGTCTAATTTTAAGATATAATTTGATTCCAATGCGTATGATAAAAGTTTACTTGTTTCTCTGAATGTCTATAGAGTAAGTGGAACTGAAGAATTCAGGTAATTTCACATCGTCTCGTTCTGGTCTAATGGTAATTCTGTCTCTATCAGGTCTAACCGATATGCTGATTTTGTTCAGGCCTTCATTGGTACTAATAAAATGATCAAAATTAAGGTTACCGAGATCCGATCTAATTGAGTCAGGTAATTTGGGTTCGAGACAAATATTATTTTCAATCATGTTTGGTTTAATGCCCAACATTAGTTCACGTAATGCATAAACGTACAATCCAACTGACCATGCCTGAAGAATGCATGAATTAAAGGGTTCTGGTCTGTCTCCACGGTATGTTTCAGCGTACATGCCATTTTCCGAAATAATACGTTCAGCCATAACCGAAAGATAGTCAAGTGCCTGCTGAGTTCTTTGGTTTTTTATTTCACTTATTGCTGCCCAACCAGTAACAAGTGGCCAAACAGCCCCATCATGATAAAGTGTAGGGTGATATTTGGGATCCGAACTACTCAACGACCTCATGCCCCACGAGGTAGCCATATCATCCTTTTCAAGTCTTTCTAGTACTAATCTAGCCTTGTGTTGATCCTTTACTACTTCAGTAAGCAACATAACTAATGCATTTGGACGAATACTGCCATCTTTTGTCAAATCCTTACGAATAGTATCATTGTAAAATCCTAGCTTTGGTTCCCAGTATTCATTGTCAAACCTGTCTCTTAACTTTTGGGCAGACGAAAGCCACGATCTTTCATGTTCTTTATCATCAAGAATATTTGCTAACTCGCTTCCTATTATTAAGCTCTCATAGAACAATGCTTGCACATCATTTGCGCTCTTTCTTCTATCGATATGATCCATCCAAGTTGAATCTTGAATGGGTAATTTTTCTGCCGTTCCGGAAAAACCATGTTCAATAAATTCATCGCCATCAATATCTTTAAGAAATCCTGAATTAACTAGATCGACTATCGATCCCCATCTCTTTGAGAGATATTGAGTATCTCCTGTACCATGTACATATTCACGAATGGCCCACGGAAACAAAAAAGTTGAATCTGCAGATCCATATGTTGTATTATGTAGGAATGTTCTTCCACTAATTACCATGGGTAATTCTCCCTTCACTGCACCATTGTGGGTGTACTTTGCTTGGCGTTTCAAAAAATTTTCTATCACTCTCAAGGAGAAATCATACTGCCCCATCGATAGATATCCTCTTAGCGACCATCCGGTATCACGTGCCCAATAATTGGGAAACCGTGGAAGTCCTGCACTAATTCCTTCGCCAAGATTATCATAATTTGCCTTTAGGTATTCAAGAGCAGTCTTCGCCTTTTTAAGTGCCTTTGCTAATTTAGCAATTGTCGAATTTGAAATTGAACTCGAAGGTGCATGATGTATTGTAAAAGTAGATGTTGAAATATTATTATGATAATTTTTTGTTACTTCATACAATTTTTGATAATTATCTCTGATGTTTTTGTATTCATTTAGACAATCCTGGGAACTGGTGAAATCACCAGCGCCTATCAACGCTATTTCCTTAGTTATCCCTTCCTCAAGCTCTACATCATAAGATAATTCCAAATCATTATCAAAAGAATCTGTAAGTATTTTGGAGGGTTTCAAATTCTTTGGAGAAATACCAATAGTCCCAAAATAGTGCGCTACCCCTTTTTTTGCTATTGTTCTAATCTGTAAACAGTTCTCTGATTTATAATATCTTGAAAAATTGCTTTGAGAAATCGCTGCTAATCCATAACTTGTAATGTTACCATCAATTAGGAAGTGTACCCTAATTTTCTTAGTTGTCTGCTTCTTTTTATTTGAGCTGAATATTTCATCAATTTTTTCGGAATCAAAATTAAGTATCTGAATAAAACCTTTATTTTCGATTGGAACGAATAAAGTTCTTTTAACGTGAATTCCGGCGACTTCATGATGAGTACGTAAACTTCCATTTTCATGTCTTGAAGAAATGACAAAATTTGGAAGTCTTTTTCTAACGCCTTCATCTACTGAAATTTCTACAATTATTCTTCCAAATGCTCTGGCAGGAGGTACATATAAGCCTCCATTATCATACCTTGCACCCATCCAAGTCCAATTTGCCGAAAGCGCTCCATTGGAAGAACACACTATGTATGCCTTTCTGCCCGAAAGTACCAGCGGTGATGCAAAATTCATAAACATTGTCTCACCGTAAGCTTGGGTGTCTGATTCTTCTGGCAAATTTGATGAAATAATTACTTTTTCTTTCCTATTGCTCGTAAAGTCTACAAAGGTAAATGGAATAATTATTTGTTCAAATCCCTCAAGCTTACTCATTATTGTTATTTTGTGTTTCTTTTGACTATCTAGTTCCATCCCAATAATCAGAAACCTAGCACTTTGATATGGTTTGAATTGAATTGGTCTTGATTCAGATAATGCTGATGCATTTACTATTGTGTCTGATGTAGCTATTTGAATTGATTTTTTTGATAGTGGTAGTTCATCAACATAAATATCAAGAGATACAATGTTTCCACCCAATGGAACAGGTGGATTAATAAGAGAAAATATAAAGCCACTTTCCTTGACATTCTCATTCATAACAATTGCATTTTTGAGGCTCCCTTCAAGATATGAAAGGACAGTGTGAGTCTTGTCAAGCGTCCTTGTCATTATGTTTCTCCAAAACGTCTAGATAGGAAATATTCAATATTCCTCTTATTAATTGGCATTTTAACCTATATTAAAACTATTGATCGAAAAATTTGTTTGTATAAATAAGTTTATAGTTTATCTAATATTGTTTAACAACGATTTTATGAAATATTGCTCATAAGCAGTGATAAATTGATTGGGTAAAGTAAAAATAAGAAATCTCGAAATTGGAAACGGAAAACCGAAAATAATGGGAATTATTAATGCTAGTCCTGAATCCTTTTATAAAGAATCCATTGCAACAGGCAAGAAAATTATTTCTGAAAGGGCTATTGAAATGGAGGAAGAAGGCGCCGATTTAATTGATATTGGCGGAATGTCTACCGCCCCTTACGGTCATACCTTTGTTTCAGCAAATAAAGAGGTTGAAAGATTGCGAAATTCTATCAGTGCGGTAAAAGATGTATGCAGTATTCCACTCTCAGTCGATACGCCACGAGCAGAAGTCGCCAAAGTTTCCATTGATATGGGAGTTGATCTAGTCAATGACGTGACTGGACTTAAATACGATGAAAAGATGAAGTCCGTTGTTTTTTCGTCGGGCTTGCCTGTTATTATTGGAGCATATGGAGATAGATCTGTCACTTATAATTCGGGGGATATTGCTGAAACAATCGACATTCTGCAGAAAAGTCTAGTCTTAGCAGATGAGAGTGGAATAAGTGAAGATAAACTCATTGTAGATCCCCTAATCGGCTTTTTTAGAGAAAGGGGTAATAATCCGTTTTTTACAAAGATATCTCGCCAAAATTGGTACGACAGAGACGTAGGGATTATATCGAATCTAAAGCATTTGTCAAACCTCTCAAAACCAATTTGTATCTCAGTTTCAAGAAAATCATTCATTGGTCATTTATTCAAATTGACCGAGACAGAGCGCCTTATACCATCAATTATTCTCCAAGTTATCTGTGTCCTAAATGGAACTGATATTATACGGACTCATGATGTTAAAGAGACAAGAGTTGCACTAGAACTATTGGAACGAATGTCAAAGCAATTGTCTACATGAATTTGGCGAAAAATACCCTCTGGGTAACTGAATGAAACGGATCAGAAGAAAACGCTTATAATCCCAACACAGATATAAAAATCAAGGAAATATTGAAAGTAAAAGAAGGTTTAACTTTTGATGATGTTCTCCTTATTCCAAAACGGTCTCCTATAATTTCTAGATCTCAAACAGATCTGAAAACAAAATTATCCAGAAATCTTTCCTTAAATATACCACTAATTAGCGCAAACATGGACACAGTTACTGAATCTAACATGGCAATTGCCATCGCACAAGAAGGAGGAATAGGCATTATCCATAGATTTATGACAATTGCAGATCAGGTCGATGAAGTATTAAGGGTAAAAAGATCAGAGTCCGTGATTATCGAACAACCCTATACTATTTCGCCTTCTAAAACTGCAATTGAAGCATCTAAGATAATGCAAGAACTCGGTGTCTCGGGCTTGTTGGTGATGGATAATGATACAAAAAAATTGGTGGGAATAATTACCAACAGAGATATCATGTTTCAATATAATACAGCTACCAAGGTAAAGGATCTGATGACTTCGGATCTTGTTACGGCAAAGCAAGGGATTTCCATCGACGAGGCAAAAGAAATTCTACATAAAAATAGAATTGAAAAACTACCTGTAGTCGATAAATCAAATAATGTTGTTGGACTTATTACAAGTAAAGATATAATGAAGATGGAACGATACCCCCTAGCTTCCAAGGATAAGAAAGGTAGGTTACTGGTTGGCGGAGCTGTTGGAGTAAAGGGTGATTATTTAGACAGAACCGAAGAATTGCTTAATGCAGGAACTGACATCATAGTTGTAGATATTGCGCATGGTCATAGCGACAATGCAATTAATGCAATATATATGATAAAAAAGGCATTTCCAAATTGTGAGCTAATTGCAGGAAACGTTGCAACTGGTGAAGGAGTAAAAGACCTAATCAAAGCTGGGGTTGATGCAGTAAAAATTGGTGTCGGTTCTGGATCAATTTGCATAACTAGGGTTATCACCGGTTCTGGTGTTCCACAACTAACTGCAGTTGTTGACGGTGTTAAAATTGCAAAGGATTATGATGTACCATTGATTTCTGACGGCGGAATAAGGACATCTGGTGATGCAATTAAGGCATTAGCAGCAGGTGCATCCACAGTAATGATTGGAAGTCTTTTTGGAGGAACTGATGAAAGTCCCGGCAAAACAATAGTCAGACATGGAAAAAAATTCAAGATGTATCGTGGTATGGCTTCATTTTATGCATCTCTCGGTAGAAAGTATAGAGAAGAGGGATCACAGGTGATAGACGGAGAGGATCCCAATGACTACGTGCCTGAAGGAGTGGAGGCAATGGTCCCTTACAAGGGAAGTGTTACTGATTTAATTAAGCAATTTGTTGGAGGAATTAGATCGGGTCTAAGTTATTGTGGTGCAAAAAACATTGTGGAAATGCAACATAATGCGGAATTTGTAAAGATTACTCATGCAGGGTATACTGAAAGTCAGCCACATGATGTGGACGTAATGTAGGGTTCAATACTACTTTATTATCTACCTCAAAAGTATTAAATTATGTGGAGTTCTAATAGCGAAGAGATTGGGATCCATTATAATATTTACAAGGAAGATGTACAAAAAGAAATTTTCACTCAGGAATCAGATACAACGATATTTGATCAAAAAATTGAACTGGCTACCGAAGGACTTGAACCGTATTATCTAGATCATCTGAAGACAAGAGTCTCAAGAAAAAACTCCATTATAATTGCCAGATATATACTCTCCATGCGAATTGAGACAAATCTTTCACTCAATCACAGGAGAGGTATTATAACTTCTCTGAAAATGCTCTCAGAATTTTTAAGTAATAAGCCCTTTCCCGAAATGAACAGAGAAGACATTCTCTCTTACCTTGAAAGTCTAAGAAAATCTGATGCTTCCGATAAGATGCACAAATGTGTTAGTACTTACAATCAAAGAGCTATTACATTCTTAAGATTCTTTAAATGGCTTTATGCTCCAAATACAGAGGCATCAAAAAGGGAGAAACCTAAGATAGTGGACAACATTCCAACAATAAAAAGAAAGGAAAAATCTTAAAGGAATAATTAAATGACTGTAATTCGAATATTATGGAGTGTCTAGGCAGGTAGATAAAAAAGAAGCTACTATATCAGATTTGGATAGAAAATTATTAAAGCTTTTACTATCGCCAAATGGTGATTTAAAATCCACCAAAGATTTATCAGCAAAATTAGGAATACCCATTACTACTGTTAGAAGGAGACGTCAGCGGTTAGAAGGCAAATTCTTAAAGATGCATTATATATTGGATATAGAGAAATTTGGCTGGAAACGTGTTGACTTTTTTATTTCCATAAGGGATGGGATGGTAAATGCTGTTGCTAATAAAATGCTCGATTTTGATGAAGTGACATATATCGGTAAGAGCATAGGCGAACATACAATTGACCTGAGAGTAGAAACAATTCTTAAGGATAATGCTTCAATCCTTGACTTCCTTGAAAAAATAAAGGCGATGGACGGAATTAAGGACGTAGTATGGAGTGAAATTGTTAGTGTTGTCGGTAGAAAAATATCAGTTCCCACCTCGATTATTGACAAAATTTGACGATCAGGTGTTTCACAATTATGTGATTACGCATCTACTTGCTCATAGAAAATCGTAATGTAATATCTATCATTTCATGATGTGGACGTAATGTACTGTCTTTGGTTGACAGTAATATTTCGAGATAATGGAAAAATTCAAATTATTGAACTTGATAAGTCAAAGACTCACTACTTTCCACACCCGCTTGTAATGCAGTTCCCAAAACTGTAAAAGTTCCAACTTCATCTTCGCCGATTACAAAAGTA
>JAATVN010000012.1 GCA_014523595.1 Nitrososphaerales archaeon TH5888
GCCATTTGTATTGCATTTAATATTCCAAAATCTCCACAACCAGGACACCAATCATTGTGTACTGTTGTTTTATAATCAGCTAGTTTAAGTTCCGCCATCTAAAACAATCCTCCTTTCATTGTTACCAGACAATATAGCCTTCAGTGCAATATAAATTTCCGTTGTGGACATTGGTCTTCCGTTATATTTTACTATTTTATAATCAATTTCTCTACCAGTATTTTGTTGTACAAGGGATCCTAATTGCGACGTGTAATTCATTTCTACATCAATAACCAATTTAGCATCCTTCAAAAATTGTTTCACAGTTTCAATAGGAAAGGGATGAAGTAGGCGAATTTGAATGAATCTCAATTTGCTTCCTTCTTCAGACAATTTTTCTAAAGCTTCCAAGATTGCCCCCTTTGTGGAGCCCCAGCTAACAACAACATTCTGACTATTTGAATCAAAATTATAACACATCACCATATCGTCTTGAGCTATTTTTTCTAATGCTAGGTCGAGCTTTTTCATTCTTTTGTCCATCATTTTGTTCCTATTCTCAGGATCTTCTGTGATGTGACCTTCCTCTGTGTGTTCATCTCCAGTATTCCAGAATATTGCGTTTTCTGTTCCAATAGGCACTCTAGTAGAAATAAGCGAATCAGTGAGTTTGAATCTTTGAAAATGACCAGCTGTACCCTCGCTCTGATTTTTGTCAATAACATTTTTGAATTCTCCTCTTTCGATTTTGAGATTATTGCTAAATCTTTTGCATGTTTGAATACTACTACTAATTGCCTTGTCTAGCAGATGTATAACTGGTAATTGAAAGACTTCTGCGAAATTAAAGGCCTTGATAGAATCGTAAAAAGACTCTTCGATATCTCCAGAAGCTAATACAATTTTTGGAAAATCCCCATGTCCAGCATTTATGGCAAACAAGAGGTCACTTTGTTCATGTCGGGTGGGCAACCCGGTTGAAGGGCCCGCCCTTTGATACATTGTAACTACCAATGGAACTTCATTCATTCCAGCCCAACCGAGGGCCTCGGCCATAAGTGAAAAACCAGGACCAGATGTAGCTGTGGCTGCTCTAACTCCTGTTAATGAAGCACCAATTGCCATGGTTATTGCAGCAATTTCATCTTCGGTTTGTACAACAACTATAGAACCATTCTTACCATCAACTTGATCGATGATCTGATTTGATTCTAAGAATTCGCTTTCATCACTTGCTGGTGTAATTGGATAATAAGTTTGAAATCTACAACCGCCTAGTATTTTCCCAACTGCGGCAGCCTGACTCCCTGAAATCAAGAGATAATCTTTTAGAGCATCTTTAGATGTTATTTTGTATTTAATATTCTTGGTATCATATTTAGTACTTATATAAGAATAAGCATATCCCGCTGCTTCAATGTTACTAGTAAGTAGTTTAGGCTTTGATCCAAAAACCTCTTGAATGGCACCAACCAACATATCTTTTTTGATACCGAGTAAAGAAATAGATGCAGATATTGCCATAACATTAACTACTCTAGAAAGCTTACTAAGTTTCGGATCGTTCATATTTTTTGCTACTGCTTCTATCATTTCAAAATACGGCAAACCATAGACCATGCATCCTCTCGCCTTTGCAAGCTCAAGCATTCCACTCAAACTAATTGACTGCCCAGAGTCCTGCAATAATTTGCGTATTCTCTTATTTGCTTCAAAATCAATTGTAGGTACTTCCTCTAATACTGTTTTAGAAAGAGATGAATCAAATATTATCATGCCACCCGGAGATACTTTATCTGCATGTCTGAAAATGGTCTCGGCGTCAAATGATACAAGCATGTTGATTTCTTCCAAGTGGGAATTAACGGGCTTTTCTGAAATTCTTATTGTAAAATAGCTATGTTCCCCCTTAATGTTAGAATAAAATTCCCTCTTTCCAAAAATATGAAACCCTTCTTTTGCACATGTTTTAGCAAAAATATTTGCAGCTGAATCTACACCACTCCCTTGTGGCCCACCAATCAACCAGGATATAGAATTCACATTAGCCGAAAAAGACAATGAATTAGTTTCTTCTCCAAACTATTAATCAAATAATGGATATATAAAACATAAAATCATTATCCGCCGCCTGTGGCAGCATCATATAAACAGCATTCGCATGAATCACGTTCCCCACAATAAGGACAAGAACAGGTGCATGCATCAATTGGAACGCCACAAATGTCGCATGTAATACCTTCCTCAGCAGAATTGTTCTTCGTGGACATCTTGTAATATAAAAGAAAGCTAGCTAGAACTTATACTTTGCATTAAAAATATTTTCTACTAGAATACCTTTTGGTTATTAAGAATTAAGAACTAATAGTACTACACGAAATCTGATTTAAAATTCTAAATAAAAGAAAATAAAAATGAAAGAGGATGTGGTTTTAATCCCACTTACTCCACGCGGCCATCCATCTGTATGTCCAAGTATTGAGTTTTGCGCCCAATGCAGCGATTGGAACGCTCAGCACAGCCGCAGCTCCCGATCCTAGCGCCACGGGACTATTGTAGAACTTTCCGACCTGAGGCTCAATTGGTGTCATGTATGGAGGCAATGTTGGACGAGGATACTTGAATGCCACCTCTAGAGGATCTCTGACCAGCAGTAGATTTATCATATTGAATATTGGCAATGAAAGTCCTACCAATGTTCCGCCAATTATAATGGCAGCATGCTTATTCCTTCTTGTTGCCCAATATGTCAAATCTAACAGCATTGCTGAAGGTATCCAGACTGGAGTTACCACGAAGTCGTATGGATATCCTAATGCAAACCAAGCTCCTTTGGCTACCCATGTATAGATAGTCATGATTGTTGCGTAATATGTTGCAGTCCCTGGTACACCGGTGAACAGCATGTAATAGATTGCACCAACTACAAGCATTGTTGATTGGGATATTGAGAATACCACGAATGATGTCCATGCCCAATCTGTATAGAAAATGTAGTCTCCTGCGTTGATTGTCAATAATGTACTATTTACAGCAACTACAACTATGAATAGATAGTGTGTAGTGCGTCTAAGCCAGACCATTACCAAATGTCTCCTAAAGGTTCTATATAAAATTTTATTTTGATATTCTTAATTATTGCCTAGGAAAAATTTGATACATTGGGAAAATTTTTTCGAAAATTTGCTTTGTGAAAAATATTCAAGCTATAATTAGATTATTCTAATGATCCTGAAATAGCTATCAAAAGTCGAAGATCAAAAAAATAAGTTAGAATAAAAATAAAGTTTAGGCGTAACCCAGTTTTTCTTTAGAGATTTTCATTATGAAGAAGAATCCTAGTGCTTCAATGACTGTCAATACTGATAGAGCATAAAGTCCACTTGGTAACGGATATGCCCATGGGTAAACAGTTACACCTACATACACACCACCAGCTGTTGCAGCCCAACAAAGTATGAAGCCTATGATGAAAACTGGTGTCATCTTTTCTACACGTCTACCGATCATATGTTCAACTTCGTCACTACTGCCGCCTTTACTGGTACGGCCACCGCCGCTATATCCCTTTGGATAGGTCATTGTGTTTACCATCAAGGGATTCCTTTTTAAATTTTGCGTCTAAAACCAGCTAACGTAATTTTTTTATTAGAAATTTCTACCATTCCTATTGATAGTTTAAGAATATTAGCGTGCACAAGTCAATATTATCGTTAAATAATAACTAAATACGCAATGAGAAAGTAAAGTCATAGCAAAGCATATATCTTTGTTTTTTCTGGTATGGGCTAGGTGTAAATTATACGTCGAACATAAAGATAGCGGTAGTTGCACTATTTGCAATAGTAATGTCCACTTCGACAATGATAGCAATTGCTCAAACTGCTGAAGGACATGGAGTTCAAGCTCAGCTTCAGAGTAGATTCGTAAGAATTCAAGATGAAGCCTTCTCAGCACAAACATTGAATACAGGGGATCAGTTGATTGTGACTGGAAATCTACAAAGTCTCGTAAACAAACCATTAAGAGCATGGTTGTCACTATTTAGTGAGTCAACCAACGCTGGTAACAGATGGGAGTTTATAGCAAGAGATCCTCCAGGAAACATATTTGACATTCCTCCACAAGGAACAATTCCATACTCAATTACTGCTAAAGCTCTTGAACCAGGTGTTTACCATGTTCATACACAGCTTAATGTAGAAAGTGTAGGTCCTGGACTTGGTCCTGGTCAAACCATACAGGTTTCTGGGGAAGCAATATTGAAACCAGTTCCGTGGGGCAATGTTACATATCAGGTAATACTGATTGGTGCTGGACTTGGAGTAACGTTTGCAACAAGACCGTGGCAAGTAATTTAAAAAATCCACTATTTTTTATCTATTTTTTTAGTTCTTCGA
>JAATVN010000013.1 GCA_014523595.1 Nitrososphaerales archaeon TH5888
ACTCAATGTGGCGCAAAAAATAATGTAAGGGATTTTGGTATCCACAAAGGGGAACCAATTGGTGCTAAAGTTACACTTAGAAACACTGAGGCAATGGAATTTGCCAAGAGAGTAATACAATCAAAGGATAATCAATTGAAAAGATCATCATTTGATAACTATGGAAATATTTCTTTAGGAATACGAGAACATATTGATATTCCGGGAGCAAAATATAATCCAGATATTGGAATATTTGGAATGAATGTCTGCATATCATTGTCAAGACCCGGTTATAGAATAATTACCAAGAGTAATGCAAGAAAAATGGGAAAGAAACATAGAATATCAAAAGATGAGGCCATTGAATTTTTCAAGAATCTAGGAGTTGAGATGATCTAGTGCCAAAACCAAGAGAATATGATGTCACAGGTAGAAGACAACGTGTCCATGGAAAGGGTACCAGATGGTGCAAGCGATGTGGTTGCTATTCGGGTTTAATTCAAGCTTACAATATTATGCTATGTAGACAATGCTTCAGAGAAGTAGCAATAAAATTAGGCTTCAAGAAATATGAATAGAAAAATGAGTGAATGAGTTGCCTGCATTAAACATACTGTCAAACCTTTTTACCACTTTGTATAATAACGAAGTTAGAAGAAAAAAAGAATGCATCGTCAGTCCATCTTCACGATTTTCAAGTGAAGTACTGCGAGTAATGCAAAAACATCGATATATCGGAGAATTTGAACAGATAGATGATTCCAGAGCTGGCAAATTTAAGATTCAACTTTTAGCAAAAATAAACAAATGCGGAATAGTAACTCCAAAATTCAGCGTTAGAAAGAACCAATACCTGAATTGGGAGAGACAGTTTTTACCGGCGTATAATATGGGCATTTTGATAGTTTCAACAAGCAAAGGCGTCATGACACATCATGAAGCGCAAGAAATGGGAATAGGGGGTGTATTGGTAGGATATGTCTACTAATGAGAATGTTTCAACCTTAGAAATACCAGAAGGCATATCTGTAGCCTTGGAAGATAGAATTATTTCAGTTAAAGGTAAACTCGGTACAATTAAGAAGGATTTTACAAAACTTCCAGCTAGCTTAACAATTGAAAATAATATTGTAAAGATTCAACCTTATGGAACCAGAAGGAAGGATTTTGCTATTTCAAAAACCGCACAAAGCATAATTAACAATATGATAAAAGGCGTTCAGAACGGGTACAAATATAGAATGAAAGTAGTGTTCGCACATTTTCCAATGACCGTCAAGGTAAAAGACGGCAAAGTATATGTAGAGAACTTTTTCGGTGAGAGAAAAGCCAGAATATCAAAGATTGTAGGGGAATCTACAAAGGTAGCAATAGAAGGTGACGATGTTGTGATCTCAGGGCCCCACCTTGAGCATGTTTCTCAAACAGCTGCCAACATAGAGTTATCAACAAGAGTTAAGAACAAGGATCAGAGAGTTTTTCTTGATGGCGTATACATCTATTCTCGAGAATAGCGTACAACAGATATTATTTTTGGGATGACTTTTATATAGAATATTTGTGCAAGTGAGAAATAAGTGATAACAGTTATACTTGCTGGCGGCTTGGGAAAAAGACTAAGGCCATTAACGTCTGACAGGCCAAAACCCATGATCCAAATTAATAATATTCCAATTATAGAGTTGCAGGTAAACTGGCTAAAAAAATGCGGGATATCAGATATTATTGTACTAGTAGGACATCTCAAAGAAAAAATAAAACATCATCTAGATGATGGCAAAAAATTTGGAGTTAATATCAGTTATATCGAAGAGAACGTACCACTGGGAACAGGTGGTGCTCTAAAGAATGCAAAAAACCACATTATTCAGAATGGAAATACGGATTCTGGCTTTTTTGTAATCAATGGAGATATTTTGACTAATTTGGACCTTTTCACGATATCTGAAAAAGGATCAATGACACTTGCGTTAGTTCCTCTGAAAAGTACGTTTGGAATTGTAGAAACAAATGGTGATGTTGTAATAAAGTTTATAGAAAAACCATTTATTAAGGATACCTGGATAAACGCCGGTGTATATTATTTTTCTAACGAAATTTTTGATTACCTGCCAGATAAGGGGAATCTTGAGACTGTTACTTTGCCTATGCTGGTAGAGAAACATAAATTAAATGCAAAAAGGTTTTCAAATAATTATTGGCGATCTATAGATTCTCATAAGGATGTAGAGGAAGCGTCAAAAGAAATTCAAGAAGTATTTAAAAAATGACTGATGTGATCGGTCAAATTGGCTACAATCCAAGCAGTCTATTTAACACCCAAGATATTTTAGAATTTGCCAAACAACTAGATTACAAACCAAAAGTAAATTCCTTATGGATACCGGAATCTTGGGGTCGTGAAGCCTTTGTCATGCTTGGTGCCATAGGAGTTATGACAAGGAGGATAAAACTAGGAACTTCTATTGTAAGTATGTTTTCAAGATCTCCTGCGACTCTAGCAATGGCTGCCTCCACTTTGGACAATATTTCATTAAATCGTACAATAATTGGAATTGGAGCTAGTACTCCTATTCTTGCCGAGGACTGGCACGGTATTAAATTTGTACATCCACTAAAGCGAATGAGAGAATATGTAACATGTTTTAAAATCATCTCTAGTGGGCAAACAATCAACTTTGATGGAAATTTCTTCAAATTAAAAAATATAAAGATAATGCACCCGTCGCAAAGAAAGGGGATACCTGTTTTTCTAGGCGCGGTAAATTCAGGAATGATTAAGCTGGCGACCGAAGTAGCCGATGGGACAATCTTGTATCTTCGTCCGCTTGATGAGCTCAAGAAAACAGTAGAACGCATCAAATCATTAACTTCAAGAAAGTCTGAAAGTTTTGAAATTTGTTCTGTCTTTATCACTGCCATATCAAATAAATACCCAGATCTGGCCCGTGAAAGAGCTGCAAAAACACTGGCATTCTATGTTGCTGTAGGGAAATATTATAATGAATTTTTGTCGTCTCATGGTTTCAAAAATCAAGTGGAGCAAATAACAATTGAATATCAAAACCACGGTATTGAAAATATCAGTAAATTTGTAACAGATCCTATGCTTGATTCATTAACTATCTATGGCACTACTGAGGACTGCATTAAATCGCTGAAGCGTTTTGTCTCATGTGGAGTATCGCTTCCAATATTGCAGGTAAATCCAGTGAAG